>PBCE01000041.1 GCA_002716845.1 Flavobacteriaceae bacterium
CATCCGGACACTTATCATTTTTATCGGCCACACCATCCTCATCAGTATCAGGACACCCGTTTAACTCTACAGAGCCTTTTTCCTGTGGACATTCGTCGTCTTTATCAGCAATCCCATCTTCATCAGCATCAGGACAACCATTCATCATTTCTGTTCCAAATTCCTCTGGGCACTCATCATTATTGTCGGGGATTTTATCACCATCGGTATCGGGACATCCATTAAACTCTTTTAATCCAGGCTCCTCTGGGCATTTATCGTCCTTGTCTTTTATTCCATCCTTATCCGTATCTTTTTTGCCAAAAGCATAAAAGAGCCCAAATTGGTGTCGGAAATGTCTTACGCCTGTTGACTCGAGGGGATTATGAAAAGTAGACTCAATTGACATCCCTATAAACTCAAAGAGCTTAAATTCAAATCCTATTCCTCCATTGATGTTTCTGGAGGTGTTACCGGAAAGTAATTCAAATTTTCTGTTGTCAGAATAATCAAAATCAGATATCCCATAGCCTACTGTGATAAAGGGTCGGACTTTTTTTGAGGATGCAAAAGTTTGTTTCAAAAAACCACCTGCAGCAAAATATGGGTATTTTACGTTATCGAGACCATCAATTTTTTTTACGAGATTGATGGATACTCGGGCACCTATAGAAAATCCTTTGTATACAGACCGGCTTAAAGAGACCGATGGCCCTCCAAAGTTCCAGTGATCGCTAAAATTGAATACGTCTTCAAAAAAATCACCTTGAGGGGCAAACGGATCATCTCCTTGTGCTCCAGTAGGATAAACATCAACCGCATTAAAACTGAGTCCAATTTGCCATGGATCATTAGCGGTTTGGGCAACTATATCATTTATAGTAAAAAATAGAATAGTAGCTATTAGGACGTTAAGATGTTTCATTTGTTATAAAAAGTTTATTTAATAACTTAAAAAAAAGGATTTTATTGTATTTCAAAAGTTTGCACAAACAAACCCATTTTGTAAATAAAAGGTAAAAAATGAAATACTTTCGATGACTTATATTGAGTTTAATATTAGAAAAGCCAATTTAAGTTATAAAAAAAGACGTTTTTTCATTTTTTAAATAGAATGGCTGTATCAATAAGTGCTAAATGTGAGTAAGCTTGGGGAAAGTTTCCAAGCAGTCTTTTGGACTCAAAATCGATATCCTCGCTAAATAATCCTAGATGATTACTATAACAGAGTAGCTGATCAAACATTGTTTTTGCCTTTTTCTCCTCACCAATTTTAAACATACTATTAATGAACCAAAATGTGCATACGGTAAACGAGGAACTGGGTGTTCCAAAATCGTCGTCATTTTTATATCTGTACAGCAAACCCTCGAAGGATAACTCCTTCTCAATGGCTTTTACAGTTTTGATATACATGGGATCTTTAGCATCTATAAACCCATAAGGTTCCATCAACAATACAGAAGCATCCAAATGCTCGGTACCGTACGACTGGGTAAAGGATTGAGCCCCTTCGCTCCAAGCATTTTCAATGATGTCATTATGAATCTCTGTTCTGAGGGAGTGCCATTTTTTTGCGGATTTTCCTGACTGAATAATTTCTGAAATCTTTATCGCGCGGTCAACAGCGACCCAACACAAAAGTTTAGAGAAAGTAAAATGTCTGTCCTCTTTTCTAAACTCCCATATCCCTTTATCAGCTTGTTTCCAGTTGTTTTCAACTACCCATACTATTGACTTTACAATGGACCAGAGCTCTTCGTGCTTGTCTGTCTCATCTGTATATTTTTCAATGTGAAAATGAATAGCATCCATCAGGATACCATAAATGTCATTTTGTTTTTGAATATAGGCGGCATTCCCAATCCTTACAGGTTTTGATCCCATGTACCCCGATAGATGATCTAGGGTTTGCTCTGTAAGTATTTTTTCTCCACTAATCCCATACATGATTTGTAGCTTTTCATCTTTGTCAGGGATGAGATCAATTATAAATTCAATGAACTCTTTGACAATTTTGAGGTGTCCTAATTTTGTAATCACCTTGATCACCATTGAGGCATCTCTAATCCAACAAAAACGATAATCCCAGTTTCTCACTTCCCCAATGGTTTCGGGAAGTGAAGTCGTCGCTGCAGCCAATACAGCTCCAGTCTTCTCGAAAGTAAGCAGTTTTAACGTAATGGCACTCCTGAGAATTTGGATGTTGTAGGGGCTGTCAAAAGTCGGTGTTTTATAACACCAATTAAGCCAGTAGACTTTGGTTTTTTCATAATCAAATTTTACCTCCTCAATGGAAAATGGATTGATTTTCTCGTTGTACGAAAATTTAAAAAAATGATCTCCATCAAGGGTGATGGATTTGCCATGAAAAACTGCCTCTTTGTCAAAATCTGAATAGAGCATAAGCGTGTCATAGCGGTCATCATCTACAATACTGATGATGAAATCATCTTTAACATAGGTTTTTGTCTCGCCTTGAGCATACTCCAAGCGTGGGTCATACAAAATCTTTAATACAGGTTTACCTTTGGTCAATTTAATCAAACGGGAGATTTCGGGAGGAGCATGGTAAACGCCGTTTTCTTTTTGGTACCTCGGCATAAAATCAATCAACTGGAAGGCATCCAATCCATTATCAAATTCAGTTATTAAAATAGCGGTTTTATCCAAATACTTTTGTTTGATATTGTAGCTCGGATCGCATTCTATTTTGAATGACCCCCCCTTGTGATCGTCGAGTATTTTTCCAAAAACTGATGGAGAATCAAATTGAGGCAAGCAACACCAATCTATTGAGGAATCCTCATTTATAAGTGCTGAAGATTTGCAATTTCCTATTATTCCATAATTTAAATTGTCTCGTAGAGTGTGTGACGGTTTAAAATCCATAATTTCGAAGGTGATTCAGATTCATTGATGATATGGCCAAAAATATTATTGTATCAAATAGACTCCCGATACAGCTTACAAAAGTAGATAATTCTTTTAGATTTACCCCTACCAGTGGGGGCTTGGCCACGGGTATGAACTCGGTTCATCAAGGCCAAGAATCCCTATGGATCGGTTGGCCTGGCATCGATGACGATGAGGTTGACAAAAAGTCATGGGTTCCATTGAAAAAATCTCTAAAAAAGGAGGGGTATTTTCCAGTTCCCTTAAATCAACAGGAAATCGATAATTTTTACTACGGGCTTTCCAACAAGTCCCTTTGGCCGCTTTTTCATTACTTTATCGAGTTTTCTGTCTTTGACGAAAAGCAATGGGGGTCTTATCAAGAAGTAAATCAAAAGTTCGCTAACAGTGTATTAAAAAATATAGAACAGGGGGATAAAGTTTGGATCCATGACTATCAACTTTTGCTATGTCCAAAAATGATCAAAGACGAAAGACCCGACGTAACTATAGGCTTTTTCTTACACATCCCTTTCCCTTCTTTTGAAGTTTTTCGAATTTTTCCATGGAGAGAAGAGTTGCTAGAGGGAATGTTGGGTGCCGATTTAATTGGATTTCATACCTATGACTACGAGCGCCATTTCTTGAGCTCAGTAAGGAGAATTCTCCGTAGAGAGGTTTCTTTTAATCGGGTCAGTACAGGAACAAGAGAAGTGGTGGTGAATACTTTTCCCATGGGAATTGATTACAACAAATTTAGAGACGCAGCCAAAGCCCACATGGACATGGTTGCGGCGGAAAAGTCGGATCTGAAAAAACAATTGGAACTGCACAAAAAAGGAGCAGAAAAAGGAAAACTAATTTTATCAATTGATAGGTTGGACTACACTAAAGGGGTCGTAAACCGCATCAAGGCCTTTGAATTATTTTTGACCAAATACCCTAAATACTTAGAAAAAGTTCGCCTGGTGATGCTCACAGTACCTTCTAGATCGAATGTCTCTGATTACAAAAGACTAAAAAAAGAAACCGATGAGATCGTTGGGCGTGTCAATGGAAAATTTGCTACTGTCAATTGGACCCCCATATGGTATTATTACCGGGCGATGGCCTTCGACGATTTAATAGACCTTTACATGAACTCTGATATTGCGATGATTACCCCCGTCAGAGACGGTATGAACTTGGTCGCCAAAGAATTTATAGCCACAAGGGTTGAAGGAAACGGGGTGCTTATTTTGAGTGAAATGGCAGGAGCCTCCAAAGAGCTTTATGAATCGGTACTGGTAAATCCTTTTGACCTCAATCAAATGGCAGACGCACTATTGACTGCGATAAAAATGCCGGTTGAGGAGCAGCAAAAAAGAAATCTGAGTATGCAAAAGAGGTTGAGTCGCTATTCCGTAGAACTGTGGGCCAAAGAATTTATGAAGGCCTTGAAATCAAAACACCATACTGTTGATGAATCCTCCGTGGTTAAGATTAACGAAAGTGTTAAAGACACATTCGTTGAAAAATTCAAAAAGGCTGAAAAGAAAGTAATTTTCTTGGATTATGACGGTACTTTGGTGGGTTATCATCAGCAACCTCAACTGGCGACTCCAGACCAGTCTTTGCTTAGATTACTGCAACAATTATCAGAGCATAAGGATACAGAAGTAGCCATCGTTAGTGGGAGAGATCAAGAGTTTTTGGAAAAGTGGTTTGGTCACCTCAATATATCACTTGTAGCAGAGCACGGCTACTTCATTAAACACAAAATTCAAAAATGGCACAAGAAGGAAATTCAAAATAAAAGTTGGAAAAAGGAACTAATTCCTTTATTGGAAACTTTCACAGATAGAACACCAGGTACGTTTATCGAAGAGAAAAAAAATAGTTTGGTATGGCACTATAGAAAAACTGATCCTGAATTGGCAGCGGAAAGGGTGGTAGAACTCAAAACGGTATTACAAAGCTTGATTTCAGATGATCTTCAGCTTATGGATGGTGATAAAGTCATCGAAGTTGTCAGTGGCAGATACAATAAAGGAACGGCAGTGTCTGAACTAATTGGCGATAAATCCTACGAATTTATTCTTTGCATGGGTGATGATGTCACTGACGAATTTATGTTCAATGACTTGCCAGAATTAGCCCTAAATGTTAAAGTCGGAAAAAAAACAACCCAAGCGGGTTATTACATTGAAAACACTGAGGCTGTAAAAGCACTTCTCAACGGACTGATTTCCTAAATATCACGTTAAACTTTTTTTTGTAGGGTCATTTTAATAAATTAACAGAAAATGATTCATGCTAAGAAGAAGGCCTTTTATGAAATTCAGTGCACTTGGGATATTGTCGTTCTTGTTGCCTCAAAACAAATTTTCATTAAATAAAAAATTACCCAATGTTCTAATTCTTGGAGATTCTATTTCCATAGGTTACTATCCTTTTGTTAAAAAGGCTTTATTTGGAAAAGTAAACCTATTTCGGCCCACCTTAAAAAATGGCCATTTTGAAAATTGCGCTGGCACTACCAAAGGAGTTATTAAAATATCGGAGTGGTTGGGTGAAACCCAATGGGACTTAATTCATTTCAATTTTGGACTACACGACATCAAGCACGTCAAAACCTTGACGGGTAAAAACAGCAAAAGTTTTAACGATCCACACCAAGCCTCACCTAAAGAATACAAAAAAAACTTGACCTTCATTGTCAAAAAAATAAAGAAAACAAAAGCCAAATTAATTTTTGCCACGACAACACCCTATCCCAATAGTGGGTTGAGACCAGCTCGCAAACCGGGAATGCACAATGTCTATAATTCAGTGGCTCTAAAAGTTATGAAAAAACACAAAATTTCGATCAATGATTTGCATGCATATGTACTGCCGAGAATGGAACAATTACAAAAGCCCCAAAATGTTCATTTTACTTTAGAGGGGAGTAAATCGCTTGCAGAAGTAGTAGCATCCTCCATCAAAAACCACCTAAAAATCAATTAAGAGATGAAAATCAAGCCGTTTATTTTAGCACTATTCTTGATGTGTGGGGCAGTGGCGCAGCAACCCACCTTTGAGGTAAAAACCGATGATATTTTAGGCAACAACACTGAGTTTTGGAAAGCTGCTGGCTCAGACCATCTTTTTTATCACGCTCTCAAGCCCGCAGGGCAATATTTATTGAACAGGATGGGAGAGACCAATTCGCACAATTATTTACGCTCCCACCACAGTTTTAATCAGGACACAAAACACGGTGTAATAAGGGGGCAAAACGTATATAGTGAGGACGAAAATGGAAACCCCATATATGACTTTTCTAATTTGAACAAAGTCTTTAAAGCTTATGTAAAAAACGGGATAAAGCCCATCGTAGAGTACGATTACCTTCCTAAAGCACTGACCCGAAAACAAGTAAACGTATCCAAGGGGAATGATGAGGGCATGACCATGATCAACTCTGGTCCTAATGACTGGAAAAAATGGTCTGACTTAATGAAAGCCACCACACAAAATTTTATAGACCAATTTGGAATTCAAGAGGTGAGAACATGGTATTTTGAGGTTTGGAATGAACCAGATGGATGGCCAGAAGGAGAATGGGATGTTTTTTACAAAATGTATGACGTATTTGTAGATGCAGTTACCTCGGTTGACTCAAAACTAAGGGTAGGAGGGCCAGCTTGTTATCACGAGTATTTTCTAAAGCCATTTCTAAATCATGTCGCCAATGGAACCAATTATGTCACAGGAAAAAAAGGAACTCGCATCGATTTTATTTCATATCACGTCTACGGCTTGTCTGGCAAATGGCTAAATCACGAACCTCATATCCAACCCCAAGTACAGCGCTTTTCTCAATCGGTGCTATGGTTAAAACGCCTCATAAGCGATTATCCCCCTTTAAAAGGAACTCCATTTCATCTCAATGAGTGGGGACTTTCCTCAAACTACTACCGAACTATTGCAGATTATCCCGGTCTGGTCTACAGAAACTCAATTAGCTCCCCACTATTTCTATTCAAATTGGTAGATGCGCTTTATCAGATTGGGGACCAATATAATTTTCCAACCTCCTTGTTACTCTATTGGGGGTTCACTTGGGAAGCCGATGAAAATGAGTTTTTTGTTGGTAAAAGAGAGTTGTTAACTGCTGGTAATACCCCAAAACCAATACAAACAGGTTTTGAAATGCTCGCCCAACTTCTGCCTAAAAGGGTAAAAGTGGTAAAGGAGAGAAAAGGAGGGCGTTTGGGACTTATGGCGACTAAATCCGCCAATAAAATTGCCTTACTGTTGTACAACTATCAAGAATCTGATGGTGAAAATCCAGAGGGAAATGATAATGTTCATATAAAATTAACAGGCTTGAAAAAAAATCTCAGCTACACTGTTAAGTCAGTAGCACTTAACGACAAAAATAACAACACATATCAAACCTGGCGCTCCATGGGCAGTCCAGAAAGTGCAGATCGGATTGATCTGTCTCCGCTCAAAGCTGCAGGCGCACTGAGTGTCACCCATCAATTTGAGTTTAAAACCAATGAAAAAGGGGAGGGAAAAATTGATATGATTGTAGGTAGAAGTGCTGCGACCTTAATGATTTTAAAAACTAATGCCAAAAAAATTCCTATTAAAAAATGACACTTTTAAGGATTACCTATCTGTTCATTTTTTCTTCTTTTGTGGCCCAAGCGCAGCGAGAGGTAATGATTGATAGTTTTCAAACATTTGATTCCTATTCGGACATCAAATACGATGAAGTATTACGCCCTCAGTTTCATTTTTCATCAAAGAAAAACTGGATCAACGACCCAAACGGATTGCTTTACTACAAGGGGGAATATCATCTATATTTTCAACACAATCCCAAAGGAACTCAATGGGGAAATATGACCTGGGGCCACGCGGTAAGCAAAGATATGGTCCGTTGGGAACAGTTAGCTCACGCCATTTTACCCTATGGTAACGGGATAATTTACTCAGGGACTGCCGCGGTTGATTACCCCAATAGTTTAAAAAAGAACACCCCGACAGAAAAGGCCATTGTAGCCTATTTTACTCATGCTCAAAAAAGCACGAATGATCCGTATTACCAGGCAGGAGCCTACAGTACAGACCGAGGCAGAACATTCAAACTGATTGATGGGGGCCGACCTTTGGTAAACAATCAAGGGTTTGATCGAGGGGAAAGAGACCCTAAGATATTCTGGTATGCTCCTTCCAACAAATGGGTGATGGTATTGTGGATAAAACGAGGGGATAAAAAAAATTCAGCAGATTTGGGTAAAGTCCGTTTTTTCTCTTCAGACGACCTAAAAAATTGGGATATTTTAAGTGATTTTGACCGCAGATGGGTTTATGAATGTATGGATATGGTTCCATTAAAGGTCGATGGGGTCCCCAACAATATAAAATGGTTGATTTACGACGCCAGTTTTGATTACGAAATAGGCGCATTTGATGGCACCACACTGACCACCGACAAGACAACCCTATTAGGAGACTATGGAAATGCTTATTATGCTGCACAGACCTTTAACAACTCTCCTGACAATAGGACGGTAATCATCGGTTGGTTAAAAACTAAAAAAAACAATATCTTCTCGGATAATAATATGCCTTTTAACCAGCAGATGGCTTTTCCAGCTACCTTGGAATTGAAAAATACATCGCTGGGACTTCGGTTGTTCCGTTGGCCCATCGAAGAAATTAAAAGTTTGTATGAAAAAAGTCAGATCTATGAGAATGTCAAAAAAACTTTTCTCAATCGAAAAATGAAAAAAAATAATTTTGATGAGGTAGATCTTTACGGAGCGTTTGATCGAAGGCAAAATGTTGATTTTACTATAGATATTTGTGGGAATATTCTCAAGTACGAAAACGGGAATTTTTACTTTGAAGGCAAAACCCTCCCCACTCTAAAAAAAGATGAAGTCAATTTTAGGGTCTTACTGGATCGCGCTACCATTGAAATATTTACGGACAATGGGTTTTCAGTGCTTTCAAATTACACAAGTCTAAACACTGAAAATACATCCATCAATATCAGCTCAGAAAAGAATATGATTTTTAACTCTTTTGAGGTGCACAAAGTCGGAACTATCTGGCAATAATAAGCTCACAAAAACTTAATTTACTCTTGTTATTTGAACCCAAAAAGGGAAATAACGACTTCTGCCCTTGCTGTAAAAGGGTGTGAAATCAAAGGGTCCCTGGGGAAGCGATATATTTTGCCATTCCAATTCGTCAACTGCATCCTGAACATTATTTTTTTGATGAATGCGCTGACCCAGTTCTAAACTCATTTTTCCACCTTGGGGTATAGGGTTAACAAACTTAAACTTGAGATTGTATTCTCCCTCCTCAAGGGCTACTTTCCAAAAAGAAAAAATATTTTCCTGACTCCAAACACCACGCTCTCCTCCAGCATCATTACGATTCAAATAAACAGGGTTTTCATGCGGAGTCCCCACACTTATTCGTGGTGGATTCACCAAATTCCTTGAACGGCCCAATTCATTGATGAACCCATCCATTTCCTTTTTTAGTACCGTTGCTTTTTCTTTGTGTTGCATCAGCAGATTAACTTGTTCACCTGGATCTTTCCTAAGATTGTACAATTCAAATTCCCCTATGGGCGCGTCAAAGTCAGTCTTTCCAACCAACTTATAATCTCCTTTTTGAAGAGCTATGTTATTATACATCTCAGGAAATTTACGCGTCCAGTAGGAAAAAAAACTTCTGTTAGCCAAGGTTTCCCCTCGGAGCGCAGGAAGAAAACTTCTCCCGTCAATTGTTCGATCTGTTGGCAAAGGTGCTCCGCATAATTCAGAAATTGTTGGTACTATATCTATGTGCGCGGCCATCTGATCCATATCTTGATCTCCTTTGTACTTTGAGGGATAACGCATAAAAAAAGGAACGCGAATTCCTCCGCGGTAAACACTGGATTTTCTTCCCTTCATCCCCCCCACATATCTGGCCTGCTGAGGGCCATTGTCTGTCATAAAAATCACAATGGTATTTTCTTCAACACCCAAGGATTTTAGTTTCTGGAGCAGCTTATTTAGGTTGTCATCAATGTTAGAAACCATAGCATAAACCCTTCTTGCGTCTTCTTTATTTTTTTCTGACATTGGACTGTGTGCTGATAGGATTGGATCTATCCCTTCAGATGGATCGGTATCCTTATACATTTTATAATATATATCTGGAACCTGCAGGGGAGTATGCGGAGCGTTAAAAGATAAATAGCAAAAAAATGGTTCTTTGTGATTTTTTTCAATAAAATCAATGGCCTGATCAGTAAAAATATCGGAACAGTAACCCTGGTAGAACTTTTGCTCGTTGTTGTGCCACAATACGGGGTCAAAATAACTGGTCTCTTTTTTTAAAAAATTTGTAAAATCGCCTACCTGACCCATACCGCCTGCCAAATGAATCAAGGATTCATCAAAACCTTGATCTGTGGGTCGCGAGGGATAATTGTCTCCCAAATGCCATTTGCCAAAAATTCCAGTTTTGTAATTTATTTTTTTTAGAATTTCTGCAAGAGTAATCTCTGAGGAAGCCATAATAGCTCCTCCATTGTAGGTGTCTCTTACTCCCGTTCTCAATGAGTACCGCCCCGTCATCAGACTCGATCTCGTGGGGGCGCAGACCGGAGACACGTGGAAATCATTGAATCGTATGCTTTCCCGAGCAAATGCATCCATGACAGGTGTTTTAATATTAGGGTTACCGTGATAACCTATATCACCATAACCTTGGTCGTCTGAAATCACCAAGATCACATTGGGGGGCTTTGAGTTTACCTCTTGTTTTTGACAACCAGTCGATACAACAGTCATTAGGAACAGTGACAGATAAATAAATTTTATAATATTCACAAATTGTTTCATTTTTTAGTATTTAATTTCGGTACAGCCTCAAGTTGGGTACAGACCCAGGCAGCGATATCTGCCGCCTCCCGGTTGATCTGATCTAAAGGCTTCTGGTTGAGCCAACCCATGACCGCAGCCGCTGTGAATGCATCTCCTGCCCCAACAGTGCTTTTGATTCTTATGGAGGGAATCTCTGTATGATGACTAAAATAATTATTACTGGCCATAATGGAACCCTTTTTTCCCAAGGTAAGAATACACATTTTAAGGTCAAAACGATCGATCAGGGAAAACATTCCTTTTTTGGGGCTTTTAGGAATCGAAAACATGTCAGTAATAGCGGCAAATTCCTCGTCATTCATTTTTAGAACATTGGTATAATTCAAACTTTGCTCCACAGTTTGGGGGTTAAAGAAATCCATTCTAAAGTTTACATCAAAGACCCTCAAGCAGTTTTTTGGTGTCTCCTCCAAAATCTTAATAATGGAATTTTGGGAAACTGAATTTCTTTGAGCCAATGTTCCAAAACAGATAGCATCGAGCTGCCTCGCAATTTTTTTTGCAGTGCCATCAAATGGAATATAATCCCAAGCGACGTTATCATGAATCTTATAATCGGCATTACCTTGAGTATCTAAAAAAACCTCAACCCAACCTGTAGGAAAATCAGTATTGACGACCAATCCACGGGTGTCCACATCGGCTTGTCGCAAAAGTCTTTGAGCTTCCAAGCCCAAGGCATCTTTTCCAATACTGCTGAGAATAAAACTCTGGGCCCCCAATTGTTGTGAATGGGCAGTGAAGTTGGCGGGAGCACCACCAATTTTTTTCTCCTCAGGAAAAATATCCCAAAGGACTTCACCCAGCCCGGCAATCTTATATTTTTTTTTTCTCAACGACATCTGCTCGGGGCTGATAATTAATGATCCTTTAAAACTACAAAACAAAAGGTTTATTATCCTAAATTTAACCTCGTATGTTGTAATTGATTTGTTCAATGGGAGGAAATCAGAAAAATAGCTGCCAACTGTTTTTTAATTTATATTTATATTTAATTAGAAAAATAATTTTAAAATGAGCCACGATTTTGTTAGTAATATCATCGCCGCCCCTTTTACCCCCATGAATGAAATGGGGGCAATAAAACCATCCAGCATTCCTGATTATGCCAAAAAATTAAAAAAAGATGGGCTCGCTGGTGTCTTTATCTGCGGTACAACAGGAGAGGGTATGTCACTTACTATAGCGGAGCGTAAAATCGTGGCTGAGGAGTGGATAAAATTTCAAGACGCTGACTTTAAAGTGATTGTCCATGTAGGAACCACGTCTGTCAAACAATCTCAGGAATTGGGACAACATGCCAAAAAAATAGGAGCCTATGCTACGAGTACCATGGGCCCTTTGTTTTTAAAACCCAACTCCGTTGATCTTTTGGTTGATTTTTGTGCTGAAATCGCTGCCGCAGCTCCTAATATTCCATTTTTCTATTATCACATCCCTTTAATCACTGGGATCGAATTGTCAATGGTCGATTATATCGATACAGCCAAATCAAAAATCCCAAACTTTGCAGGGATTAAGTATACCCATGACAACTTTGAAGAAATGAAAAAGCTCAAAGAAAAGGATGGCGGAAAGTGGGAAATATTCAATGGTTTTGATGAATATTTAATCGACGCCTTTTCCATAGGGGTAAACAATGCTGTGGGGAGTACTTTCAACTATATCTACCCAATGTTTAAATCGATAATTAATGAATATGCCGCAGGTAATATTGATGAAGCCCGAAAGAAACAAAAAAAAAATAATGAAATCATCTCAGCCCTTTTTGACTACGGTGGTCCTCAAATCGCTGGGAAGGCGATTATGAAGATGTTGGGCATAGAATGCGGGCCCTGCAGATTACCCCTCTCAAATCTGTCGGAAGATTCTATATCTAATTTGAATAAAAAGCTAAAAGAGATAGGATTTTTTGAACTCAATAGTTAGAACTTCATGCTGCCTTTTTTTGATATTTTAGTCATCGTAATCTATTTCCTGTTAATTTCTGGGTTGGGTTATTACTATTCTAAAAGACAAAAAAATACCGAGGATTTTTTTAAAGGAGGACAAAGAATCCCTTTTTGGGCAGCAGGGATAAGTATCTTTGGAACTGCACTAAGCCCTATTACCTTTATGGCGATTCCTGCCAAAACCTACAGCACAGACTGGTCTTACTTCCTGCTCAACATGAGTATTTTTTTATCCCTTCCTTTGGTCATTCTTTTGTTTATCCCTTATTACAGAGAGAAAAAACTAAATACTCCCTATGAATATTTAGAAATACGATTCAGCAGTATCATCCGTTTGCTGGGCAGTTGCTGTTTTATCCTTTATCAGATTGGTAGAATTGGGGTGGTTCTTTTTCTTCCTTCCATCGCGTTAAATTTAGTCACTGGGGTGGATATATTTTTGTGTATTGCTTTGATGGGTGGAGTAAGCTTGATCTATTCCTTGATGGGAGGCATCGAGGCGGTAATCTGGACGGACGTGGTTCAGGTTTTTGTTTTGATGGGTGGCGTAAGTCTTTCCTTAATATTGATCATTATAGATACCGAAAACGGATTTTCGGGAATTATTGAACAAGCCAAAATCAACGGAAAATTTAATGCCTTTGATCTCACATTGTCACTTAAAGAACCAACAGTTTGGGTGATGCTCTTTGGGGGGTTTTTTATTAATTTGTCGACCTACGGGACAGACCATACCATGGTCCAGCGCTATCTGGTAACCCCTTCACAAAAAGAAGCTAAAAAAAGTCTATGGATGGGAGCATTACTCACCATCCCCGCCACTTTTATTTTCTTTTTTATGGGAACTGCCCTTTTTGTTTTTTACCAAGTCAATCCATCGGCCTTGAACAATAACTTTATCAACAATGACGCTATCTTCCCCTGGTACATCGTGTCTCAATTACCCAGTGGTGTTTCTGGAATTCTGATCGCTGCAATATTTGCTGCAGCCATGAGCAGTCTCAGCTCAAGTATGAATTCGGGTGCGGCCTCTTTTAGTGCTGATGTATATGACCGTTATGGATTTGTTTGGAACAAAGACCCTCTTAAAATTGCGCGATTGACAACCCTTTGCATAGGAATGATGGGAATCCTATTTGCCTTGTTTATGGCAACATCAGACATCAAGTCCCTATGGGATCAATTTAATAAAATTTTAGGGTTGATATTCGGCAGTTTAGGTGGGGTTTTTATGTTGGGTCTTTTAACAAAAAAAGCAAATACTAATGGTATACTTATTGGAATTGTGGTGAGCTTTACAATTCAGTTGATCATCAGTTTTCAGCAGTCCGTTCATTTGTTAATGTATGCTGCCACTGGAATGATTTCTTGCTTTGTATCGGGTTATCTTGGCAGTTTATTATTTAAATCCAAATGAAATTTGCACTTAAATATTGAACGACTTTAATGCGATTTGTGGTTGTCGATTACAACCAAGTTGTTAGGAATGCTAATTAATAAAATCAGGTATGAAACATTTTGGTGTTATTTTCTCCTTCTTTGCTGTGCTCTTGTTGGTTCAATGTGACCAGGAAAATAAGCTTGATGATGAAGTTGTTTTTTATCAAAACAAAAAAGCGAATTGGATCAAAGACCATAAGAGTGTACCATTAAAAGATTCATTATTTTATGAAATAGATCCTGCTCCTTTGTTTAGAAAAAACTTTTTTTTGGAGCATGCTCCAAAAAAAGTGCAATTGTTTATCACGGCAGCAGGCTACTACAAAGCATCTGTGAATGGTACCGAAATAGAAAATAATATTTTAGACCCCTCCTGGACCGATTACAGTAAAAGAATATATTTCCAGGAATATGATATCACTTCAAAAATCCAACAAGGTGAAAACTGCGTTGGAGTAATTTTGGGCAACGGTTTTTACAATCCACTTCCTTTAAAAATGTGGGGCAGGATAAATTTAAGAGATCGATTACCCACAGGAAAACCTTGCTTTATCGCTAAAATTATTATCACCGAGCAAAAAGGGAGCATAAAAGAAATTGTAACCGATACCACTTGGAAATACAGCTATGGTCCCATCGTAAAAAACAGTGTTTATTTGGGCACCCACTATGATGCAAGAAAAGAAATTAAATATTGGAATCTCGCACCATATAACGATAAAGAATGGCAGTCTGCAGTGGCAGCAAAATCCCCTGGAGGAAGATTGCAAAAAGCATTTTTTCCAGCTGTTCACGTCCAAAAAAAAATTAAGCCTATCAATATTTATAACAGTAGCTCAGGAAAATGGATAATTGATATGGGTGAAAATTTTACTGGTACCTATCGTATCAAAATAAAGGGAAAAAAAGGGGATAAAATAAATCTTAGATTTGGGGAACGCATTTCAAGAGACGGTGAACTCAATCCCTTTACCGCAGTGGTGGGACAAATTAAAAAAAAGGGGATGGGTGGACCAGGCGCACCTAAAGTAGCATGGCAATCCAATAGCTACACTATTGGGGATACCCTTGCCCACTGGTTTAAGCCAGATTTTACCTACCACTCTTTCAGGTTCATGGAAATCGACGGTCTTAATTATCAACCCAAAAAGGAGGATGTTACTGGACTTTCGATTCACACCAATGTTGATCAGCACAATAATTTTTCCTCCTCCTCTCACCTTATTAACGAAATTCAAAATATGGTAAGAAGAACTTTCTTGGCTAATTTGATAGGGGTTCAATCCGATTGTCCTGCGCGAGAAAAATTTGGTTATGGCGGAGACCTCAATGCAACAAGCCCTTCATTTATCTATAATTTTGATATGCGTTCCTTTTACAAAAAAATAGTTTATGACTGGGTGGACGCTATTAATGATTCCACATTCGTTGACACTGCCCCAAACGTGGGTATTCAATATTGCGGAATCAGCTGGGAATCTGCTTTCCTGATCACCCAATACCAATTGTACCTTTTTTATAATGATGTTGATTTGATTCGTGAACTATATCCAATAAACACCAAGTGGATGGAAAAAGTAGCGGCAATACATCCACAGGGTTGGGTTGATTCAGGTCTCAGTGACCATGAATCTCTATCCCCTGTTCCAGTGGAGCTGATCGGTACCCTTCACTATCTTAAATCGGCGCGCATCATGACTGTATTTGCAGAGCTAATGGAAGACATCGAGAATAAACAAAAATACCATCAATTGGCCATTCAATTAGAAGACAAACTACGAGTAGCTTTTTGGGACAAAAGCAATAGTGGCCCAATAAATCGTCAGACCTTATTTGCTTCACTATTATATCACGATATTATTCCTAAAGATCAAATCGAAAGGGCAAAAGATTCATTTATGGATGCCCTTCAAAAAGCGCAATCAAAACATTTGACAACGGGTATCTTTGGGACACAATTTGCCTTGGAGGCGATCTCAAAACACCTATCTCCACAAATAACGTTTGATATAGTAAACAGCAAGTCGTATCCAGGATGGGGCCACATGGTAAACCAAGGGGCAACTACTCTTTGGGAAACATGGCAAGAAAGTGAGGATGTATATTCCAATTCTCACCCCATGTTTGGTTCCGTAACCGAATGGTTTTACCGCTGGCTTGGTGGAATTCAACCCAACAAAAATTATCCTGGATTTCAAAGGTTTTTTATCAAGCCTTTTTTACCCATGGGGCTGGACAGCGTATCCACCCTTTACAATGCCCCTCAAGGGGAAATAATCTCTCGATGGAAAAAGCATAAGGTCAAAGGTACCCAATATGAAATCTCAGTTCCTGAAAAAACGATTGCCACTGTTGTGTTGGGAAAAGACCCCTCTCAAAAAGTGACCATTCTACGTGAGGAACCATATCTTAAACCCGCTGAGAAATCTGCGATTGAAGATGGAACTTTCGAACTTAAAAGCGGAAATTATACTTTTGTTGTTTCCCCTTAGATGACAATTATAAAATATTACCATGCATCAAAACCCACTAAATCATTTCAATTTCAAGTGTATCACATTTTTGACTTTTACAGCTACCTTGTTTTTTTCGGTGTTATACGGTCAATCATCAGAAAATAAAAAAATAGAGGGATACCGTGGTATTTGGTTTGAACTCAATCAGAAATATGAATATGGTGATAAATACTCAGGTGCATTGGGAACCTACACTGCCAAACACCACCCTCTGGCGCTATATTCAAAAGAAGCGGATAAGACTTTTTTTGTATATGGCGGCACAAAATCAGAAAACAGCAAACACCTGCTCTGCATGATTGGGGCATATGACCACGCATCGAACAAGGTTTCTCAACCCTTAGTTGTATGTGATAAAATGGGCGTTGACGACCCTCACGACAATCCTTCTATTTCCATTGACGATCAAGGATTCATTTGGGTATTTGTCAGTGGAAGGGGAAGAAGTCGCATGGGTTTTAAATACAAAAGCATAAAGCCTCTCAGCATAAATGGTTTTGAGAAAATCAGTACCGAAAAAATGACCTACCCACAACCCAAAAAAATAAAATGGGGCTTTTTTAATTTTTTCACAAAATATACGGGTGTTCGGAAGTTGTATTTTGAGACGAGTCAAAATGGGAAAGAATGGTCTGAAGACAAAATGTTGGCTGCCATTCCAGAAAAAGCAGGTGAAAAATCTGGACATTATCAAGTCAGTGCCCAATTCAAAGAAATAAAAGTAGCCACTTTTTTTAATCGGCATCCCAATGGGGTCGTAGACAAAAGAACGGACCTTTACTATATGGAAAGCAACGACAATGGTGAAACTTGGACAACGGTTGACCAACAACCCCTGTTGACCCCTGTAGTGGATATTGACTCCCCCTCCCGAGTAATAAATTACGCCATCTTAAATAAAAATATCTACCTCAAAGACATGATTTTCGATCCTGAGGGGAACCCCATTTGTCTCTACATCAGAAGCAACGGCCACACACCTGGTCCTGACAGCAGTCCATATGAGTGGTGTGTTACCGTTTGGAATGGAACGCAATGGCTGACCCACTTTATTACGGTTTCCGACCACAACTATGACATGGGCAGTTTACTGTATCAAAACAACAAACTCTACCTTATAGCCCCAACGGAAACCGGTCCTCAAAAGTGGGGTGTTGGAGGCGAAGTACTTCTCTGGAGCTCAGCGGATACAGGGAAAAACTGGATCGTTGAAAAACAAATTACCCAAAAAAGTAAATTTAATCACTCCTATGTGAGAAAGTCAACGCAATTTAAATCCCCATTTGTATTTTTCTGGGCGAATGGTGATGCGCACAATTTCAGCAAATCAGCCCTGTTTTTTGGAAATTTAGAAGGTGAGGTATGGCAACTTCCCTATACTATGAAAGTCAAACATAAAACCCCAAAAAAAATAAATTTATCTCCTTAATCATTATTATCTTTTGCCTATGAAATCCACTGTAAAGTTTCAACTGTCGTTAATGATGTTTCTCCAATTTTTTATTTGGGGAGGCTGGTTTGTCACTTTGGGAACTTTTTTAGGGAACAATCTCAATGCAACTGGGGGGCAGATAGCCATGGCCTTCTCAACACAGTCTTGGGGAGCAATCATCGCGCCCGTATTCATTGGACTGATTGCAGACAGGTTTTTTAATGCTGAAAAAATTCTGGGTTTTTTACATTTGTTTGGTGGCGGCTTGCTTTACTTAATGTCAATAACAGAGGACTTCTCTGTTTTCTACCCCTACGTTTTTGTGTACATGCTACTCTACATGCCCACACTGGCTTTGGTCAATTCAGTTTCATTCAATCAAATGAAAGATACTGCATCAGAATTTCCTTTAATCCGTACCTTTGGTACTTTAGGATGGATCGTTTCTGGACTGGTGATCAGCTTTTTTTTTGGATGGGACGCTCAGGAATCCATTGCTGATGGAGCACTCTCAAATACTTTTTTAATGGTTGCTATGGCTTCTTTAATCTTGGGTTTTTTTAGCTTTACTCTCCCTAAAACCCTACCCTACAGTCAAAGTCAAAATAAATTCTCCTTAAAAAATGCCTTAGGATGGGAGGCCGTAAAATTATTGAATGACAGGAATTTTCTTTTATTTTTCATCGCCTCCATTTTGATTTGTATTCCGCTGGCATTTTATTATCAACAAGCCAATCCTTTTTTAGTGTCTTTAAAAATGGACAATCCCACTGCAAAAATGTCTTTAGGGCAGGTAAGTGAAGTAATCTTTATGTTATTACTGCCGCTCTTTTTTGCACGTTATGGATTAAAAAAAACAATTTTGGTGGGCATGATGGCCTGGGTCATTCGTTATCTGCTATTTGCTTTTGGAGATGCAGGTGAGTATACCTATATGTTGATTATCGGAATATTACTTCACGGTATCTGCTATGACTTCTTTTTTGTTTCAGGACAAATTTATACCGATTTCAAAGCGGGTGAAAAAGTTAAAAGTGCTGCGCAAGGTTTGATCACACTGGCTACCTATGGAGTAGGAATGCTGATTGGCTTTTGGATTGCAGGAAAAACCTCCGATACTTTTATTCTCAGCTTGGGCGCACCTGATTGGAAAATGATATGGCTCATCCCATCATTTTTTGCTCTGCTGGTATTTGTTCTTTTTTCAATGATTTTTAAGAATGAAAAGATTAGTTATGACAATTAGCCCAAAACTAACCCATGAAAACTGTCGAAGAATCATATTATTTTAGAAGATGAAAGTATACAAGAAAGAAAATGAAATACTAATTCAAAATGAAGAACTGTTTTATGGTTTACCTGATCAAGATTGGGATACATTCATTAACGACGATCAATTGTTTAAAAAAATTCAGTCTGCCATCGCCGGTGCAACTCCCCTTGGAATGAAACACTTCAGTGGAGTACAGCCACCCATAGCAGGGCAAGAATTGTGGGCAAGCGGAGTCACTTACTTTAGAAGTAAACAGGGGCGCGAGGAAGAATCTAAAGAAACGGGAGGTGCTGTTTTTTATACCAAAGTCTATGATGCCCCCAGACCTGAGCTGTTCTTTAAAGCAACAAAAAATAGAATTTCAGGATCCGACCAAGCCGTTAGAATTAGAAGAGACTCCTCTTGGAACGTCCCTGAACCTGAGCTAACACTTTTTGCGACCGCTAACGGAAAAATTGTAGGCTACACCATCGGAAACGATATGAGCTCTAGAGATATCGAGGGACAAAATCCGTTGTATCTGCCCCAAGCCAAAACATACGATGGTTGTGCAGGCTTGGGACCCTGTATCTATGTGCCAAAAACACCCTTGAAAGTAGCATTAGAAATCGAACTTGCCATTGAGAGAAATTCAATTGTCGTTTTTGAGGAAAGTATTTCTACAAACCGTATGAAAAGAAAACCCCGTGAATTGGTTGACTATCTCTTTCGCGAGTCTTCTTTTCCCAACGGTGCATTTCTGATGACAGGAACAGGAATTGTTCCTCCTCCAGATTTTACTTTAGAATTGGGAGATACAATCCACATAAATATTGAAAAAATAGGCACTTTAACCAACACCGTCGAATAAATTTTAAACTATGGTCATTACAGGAAAAAATTTTATCGGAAACCATCTATCTGCCAAGGGTTTCGAAAGTTATAAAACATACAACCCATCTAAAAATATTGATAATGAAACTGTTTTTGTTGAAGCAACAATGGAGGAGTTGGATGAAGCAGCAGATTTGGCGGAAACCGCTTTTATTACTTACTCAGAAATACCAGGTATCAAAAGAGCTGCTTTTTTAAAAGCTATTGCCACTGAAATATTAAATCTTGGGACCGGATTGGTAGACATCTATTGCGAAGAAACAGGACTGCCGGAAGGTCGCGCTTTAGGAGAACGAGGCAGAACCATTTTTCAATTGCAACTTTTTGCAAAGATGATAACCTCTGAGGATTGGAGGAAAATAGTGTCTGAAAAAGCATTACCAGAGCGAACACCCCTTCCCAAACCCAGTCTTCAAAAAACACATATTCCGTTAGGGCCCATTGCTGTTTTTGGCGCCAGTAATTTTCCCTTGGCCTACTCTACTGCAGGTGGGGATACTGTCAGTGCACTGGCAGCGGGTTGTCCTGTAATTGTAAAATCCCATCCTATGCACAGCGGCACAGGGGCCTTGGTAGCCTCCGCAATCCTAAAAGCAGCTGAGGATACTGGAATGCCAAACGGAGTGTTCTCAAATATCAACTCAAAATCATATTCGCTCTCACACGCTTTGGTAAGTCACCCGAAAATTAAGGGAGTAGGATTTACAGGAAGCTTCTTGGGAGGGAGTTCCCTTCAGGAATCTGTTTGGAAAAGAGAAGAACCCATTCCTTTCTTTGCTGAAATGGGCAGTATCAATCCCATTGCCATCATGCCAGGGGCAATAGCTGAAAATTACAAAGAAGTAGCGCAAAAAATAGCCGGATCAATGGTGCTGGGTGTTGGACAGTTTTGTACCCAACCCGGGCTGATTTTAGTGACGGAAGGAGGAAAAACGGACAATTTTATAGAAGCTTTAGAAATCGCTTTGAGTAAAACCGAACAACAGTGTATGATTCACCCCAACTTAAAACAAAACTATATCCACCAAAGTGATAAAATCAACGATTTAAATTGCACCGAAGTCATCAAAACCGAAAATGAAATTCCCGATGACACATTCGTGTATCCAAAAATTTCCTTGGTTTCTGGAGATCAATTTCTAAAAGATACGCAATACCAGGAAGAGGTTTTCGGGCCCTTTTCTTTGATCGTTAAGTGCAAAGACACAAAAGAATTAGAAGCGGCCACCCATTCACTAAAAGGCCAGTTGACAGGCAGTATTTTTGGGCAGTCCTCCGACTATAAATTAATTACTCCTTTGATCCAGATTATGAAATCTAAAGTAGGAAGATTCCTTTTCAACGATGTTCCAACGGGTGTTGAAGTCTCCGATGCAATGACGCATGGAGGCCCATTTCCTGCCACGTCGGACAGTAGGTTTTCGGCTGTGGGCCATGGGGCAATTTACAGATGGGTCCGTCCCATTACTTATCAAAACTGGCCTGAAGAATTGTTGCGATTTACAGTAAATCAGTGAAATAGTTTGAAACAATGGAAATGATAAAAACATGAAGCAACCAATGGCACTATATTCTTTTAAAGCAGAATTACGCTGATATAAAAACCACTAGTTCAAATCAAGCTTACAATAAAAGAGTTTTCCTAAGTGAGGTAGGGAGGACTCGAACCCCCAACCAACAGAGCCGAAATCTGTTATTCTATCCAATTGAACTACTACCCCAAAAAAATCCTGCTTTTAAAAATAAAACAGAACTATTATAATGCCTCATATTTTAAACAATGGCATGTTAAAAGTAAAAATTTTAGAGGATATATTGCTTTTTCCCTTCGAAGATGATTTAAATATCATTTAAAAAAACCTCCCATCAAAAGCCGTTTTTTACGAACTTTGAATCTCGTCTCGCAACTTTAAAAAAATAATCATGGAAAATCTATCATTAATAGCCACCGTCGGTTTTATCCATCTGCTGGCCCTGATCAGCCCAGGACCAGATTTTGTTGTTGCTTGTAGTAATTCAATTCAGTATTCAAAAAAAACTGGACTTTGGACTGCTGTGGGTTTTGGGATAGGAGTTAGCGTTCACATTTGCTTTGCCTTTTTTGGATTGAGTTGGTTGGTATCACAATCCGGATACGCATTCAACATAGTTAAATATATGGGAGCAGGATATCTAATATATTTGGGCATTAACTCCATTATTTCAAATAAAATGTTTTCAACCGTTTCTGAAAGACAAAACAAGAAATCAATAAAATGGTTTGAAGCCGTCGCTAATGGTTTGCTTACCAATATATTAAATCCTAAAGCCACTCTATTTTTTATAAGTCTCTTTACTTTGGTTGTGGGCCCAGGTGTAGATTATATGGTTATGATTTTTTTGACTTTTGTTCTTATCAGTTCAACGATCCTATGGTTTTCTTTGGTTGCCATTTTCCTCTCACAAAATAAAATACGTGAATTATTTGAGCGGTTTCAACTAAAATTAAATCTTTTTTTTGGAATCATTTTGGCCTTAGCAGGAATAGGAGTGGTATGGTTTTGAACTGCTTGGCAACTTCTGCTAATCATAAGGCGAGGGAGTATAATAAATTTCAAAATTTAGAATTGAAACTTTTGAAATTGCTTTTTTATCTTTATTCAATGCAATTCAGGTTTTACTGTTTTCTATTTCTGATGAGTTTTTCCTTGTCCGGTCAAAATATTTCCCAAAGTAAAATCTCACGAATGATTGATAAAATCGAAGCATTTGATCAAGCTCATATTGCAGTACACATCGAATCTATAAATTCCAGACGTACCAAGGTTGAATATGCAGGAGATGACTTTATGACCCCTGCATCAAACATCAAGCTATTTACTTTTCTAGCTGCTTTGGAGTCCCTTGATTCCCTGCCAGCTTTGTATTTCCACAAACAGGATTCTATAATGCATTTTAAAGCAACAGGCTACCCCCTTCTCTTTCATCCGTTCTACCCAGATCCCAGACTAGAATCTTTTTTTAATCAAAAATATGATTGGCGCTATCATTGTCCAATATTTAAAAATAATGCCCTAGGAAAAGGGTGGTCTTGGGATGACCATTCCCACTACTTCGCAGCTGAATCCACCCCTTTCCCAATTTATGGGAACACCACTATGGCCTATGGAACCTCTACCTCCACCACCCTCCTTCCAAAAGTATTTAAAAATCAAGTCTCAATCGATAAAAATGTAAAAAACATACTTAGGGATCCTAAAAAAAATCAATTTTTGATAAACCCTAATTTTTTTGAAACAAAGGACACCTTGTACCGCCCATTTGTGACAAGTGATAGTCTTTTTGTCAAGTTATTAAGCGATCATATCAACCAACCGGTAAGCCTAGAGTGGTCAAAAGAGTCACCAAAGTGGAAAGTACTATTTACCCATCAAGACCAATTGGTTTATCAAGCGTTAATAAAGGACAGTGATAACGGTGTCGCAGAAGCTTTGATGAACATGATTTCTCAAAAAATATTTGGAGTAATGGATACCAAAAGAACCACAGACAGTCTAAAATTAAAATGGAATAGTTGGTTGCCCGATCCTTTGGAATGGGTCGATGGATCTGGTATGTCGCGATACAACATGACCACGCCAAGAACATTGGTCAGCGTCCTTAAAAAGATTCACGATCAGATTGGATTAGAAAAAATCAAAAACTATTTCCCAGAAAGTATTCGGGCGGATAAAAAAGTATATGCAAAAACAGGAACTTTAAGGCACAATCACAATCTCTCTGGCTATTGGATAGGTAAAAAAGGACAGGTCTTTGCGTTTTCCATTATGGTCAACCACTATATCCGTCCCAAAAACGAAATCTCCAAGGGGATCATTGATCTATTAGAATTCTTTCAAAAAAAAGTCAGATAATGATTATCAGTTCGATAAAATCAGATGCTTTTTTTTGAGTTAAAAACAATCACCTAATCAAATAAGGTGCAAAGAGCTTTTAAGAGTTCAATGCTATCTGGCAAGCAGCAAGTTGAGGCGGAAATGGATCACGCCCTTAATTTTTTGCTGAGACATAACGCATTAAAATACCTGTGAAAAAAATCGCCAACGTACCAACAACAGTAGTGAGGTATGGATGGGCTAATGGGTCTTGATCGGGGAATAATTTCGTGTAGAAAGTCAAAATGATTATCATCAGTATCCCCGAAAAAAGGCCTATGACTGCATTTATTTTTTTACTGATGTTAGAAAAAATACCGAGCAAAAAAAGACCCAGCATACCACCACTCAATATGGAGGCATATTTCCACCACGCATCTAATATACTTTTTACATCCATCATCATCAAAGCAATTAAAATAGATATGATACAAATGACCAAAGTGCTAATGTATAAAAATATAAGTTTTTGTTTCTCTGTCGCATCACGCTTAAAATAATCTGTCAACAGGACAGTAGAGGTACTATTAAAACTGGTTGATATTGAACTCATTCCGGCCGCAAAAATAGATGCAATTAAAAGCCCTGAAATTCCATTAGGAAGCTCATTGATAATAAAATGGGGGAAAACCTTATCGGGCGTTTCTGAAAGTGAAAAGGGTAAACCTCCATTGACCTTATAGTAGGCATACAAGGCTGTTCCTATAAACAAAAAAATAGCTGAAACGGGTAAATACAGTAAGCCCCCGTACAAAGCTGATTTCTTGGCATTGGCATCAGAGGAAGATACCATATAGCGTTGGATATAATTTTGATCTATTCCAAAGTTTTGAAGATTTATAAAAATACCATAGACAAATACCACCCAAAAGGTAGGTTCAATAATAGAACCTCCAAAATCACCCAAGCTAAATTTGTGATCTTGAGCGGCTACTTCAATGAGATGGCCCACTCCGCCTGGCATACCAGCGATCAAGATTACGACACAGAAAACCGCCCCTAAAATTAAGATAATGGCCTGAATGGCATCGGTCCACAATACCGCCTCAATTCCACCGATGATGGTGTAAGCAGTCACAAATACCCCCGTAAAAACAATAACGGTGACCATGTCCCAATCCAAAATCATATTGATCGCCAAAGCCAACAAATAAATGATGGTTCCAACACGCATCATCTGCGTGGCGATGTAGCAAAGAGAGGCATATATTTTTGCCCAGGGGCCAAAGCGCTGTTCTAAATAAGTATAGGCAGAGGAACTGTTAATTTTCCGATAGACTGGAACAAAATATTTTACCGTTATCAGAGCTGCTATTGGAATGGACAAGCTAAAAACAAAAGCATTCCAATTGGATTCATAAGCACTACCGGGTAGCGCTAAATAACTTATACTGCTGACAAAAGTGGCAAAAATGGAAAGGGTAACAACCCACTGCGGGGTTTTTCCAGACCCTAAAATAAAAGACTTTGAGGTTCGCTTCTTGGAAAAAAATATGACACTTAAGTAGAGTGTCCCCAGCAGGTATCCAATAAAAACTATTAGATCAAGCCCCCCCATTAAACCAACTTATTTTCCATCAATTTCGAGTACCACATGTTTTATATTTTTCCTGTTGTATGTATAGCTTATGTGGATTTTCCCATCGGAAGATTCTATCACCGCTGGATAACTGAATTCTCCATTTTTTTGATCTTCTAACATCACCACATCTTTCCAATATACTCCATCTTGGGAGATCGCAACTGCCAACTTAGCTCGACCATTTTTTCCTCTTTTTGTGGGGTTGTAAACCAGTAAATGCTGACCATTGGACAGGGTAAGCGCATCCGTACCTGAGTTGGGATTGGATAGCTTAGTCGGTGTTACCGGGCCCCAAGTGTTTCCTTGGTCCTCGGAAAAGGCTTGCATCACAACATTGTCTCTACTTCTACACAATATTTGAAGGCGTTGATCTTCCAAAACTAATATGCTCGGTTGGATCACATCATAAGGGGATTGTTGATCGATAGGGATTTTTAACCAGGACTTTCCATCGTCGACACTTTTTTCTATGTGGACTTTCCAATTCAGCCCTTCAGATGTTCGGGTTTCAGAACTGGATGGAGACAAGATGGTTCCATCATCCAATTGCAGGGGTTTATTTTTTATAGGTCCTAAAATATCTTGTGGAAGTCTTATACCCTTGGACCACGTTTTTCCCTTATCGTCGGAGGTCTTTACCATTCCCCACCATTCCCGGGGTGAAGGACCCACTTTATAAAATAAACTCAAAGTACCCTCCATGGACTGAAAAAGTACTGGGTTCCAACAAGGGTAGAGTTCCTTGTTCTCTGCCAATCCAGTATCGATTAACACAGGCTTATTCCACACATTGCCATTGCCTTGGGAAAGCCAAATTGATACGTCGTTCTTGCCCTCTCTTGATCCTCCAAAGGCGGCCATTAAAAATTTATTCTCGTCAACTTCAACAATGGTTGAGGCATGGCACTCTTTAAAGGGTGGCGTATCATAAACCATTTTATCTGCTGACTTGACCAGATTAATCTGGGCCCCAAGAGGAGACATAAAAGGAATTATAAATATAATTACGGGGAATAGCAGTACTTTAGACAATTTCATTTAGTTGATTTTTATCTAATATACAAAATGGTTGATACCTATGAGGTTGACCTAATTTTATAATGGTGATTCTTTGCATATTGAATAGATAATTTTAGTGTAATTAAATACTTTCCATTATTGTTAATGATGCTAACTCAGTTTGTAGTATAGCAATCAAATCAATACTTCTTTCTCTTTTCCTATTTTACTGGTAATAGTGAAGATGGCCTTCATTTGGCGTACAGTGAAGACGGGTATGAGTGGAAACCACTCAACGGTAACAAAACTTTTCTAAAACCGAAAGCTGGAAAGGATAAATTGATGTACGATCCTTGTATTATTCTAGGACCCGAGGGTAGATTTCATATGGTATGGACTGTAAGTTGGAATGATAAAGTAATAGGATATGCCTCCTCTAAAGATCTGATTCACTGGTCTGAACAACAAGAAACTCCTGTGATGCTTCTCAAGGAAGCAGAAAAAAATTCTTGGGCACCTGAAATTTTTTTCGGTCCTAAATAAAAAAAATATATCATTATTTGGTCGACTACTATTCTTGGGCGTTTTCCCGAGGGTGAAAAAACTGGAGACAGTAAGTATAACCATAGAATGTATTATGTGACGATAAAAGATTTTAAAAAATTTAGTAATACAAAACTGTTTTTAGATCAGGGGCTCAATGTAATAGATGGTAATTTAGCCCTCAATGGTGACGATTATTTAATGTTTTTAAAAGATGAAACTCAATATCCTCCTGAAAAAACATCAGAGTTACCAGCAGTAAAAATATTACAAATGGATATGCTCCAGTCTCAAAACCCGTCACGGGTGATTATTGAGCAGAAGGGCTTACTGTGCCTAAAAATGGAGATTACTGGTGGGTGTATTTTGATCAATATCATCGCAA
>PBCE01000042.1 GCA_002716845.1 Flavobacteriaceae bacterium
CTTTTCAAGAATTTCACCAGTCGCCATTATCTGATTCATCGAAAGAGGTTTCTCGAATTATTGCCCATGAAACCGCTTTGGCTTTCTTGGCGGGAACCGATTAAAAGCAGACTCTTCGGAAACGGTAAAATGCTCTGTTGGGAATCAATCGTGGAAAAAGCCCTGGAGAACTCCACACTTTGGCGAGCCGACCTCATGACGGAGAAAGCCTGGTCTCTTCATCCAGGTGAGCGAAGCAAAGAATTCCGAAAGAAGTTACCCACCATAACAGAACAAGTTTCCCAAGGTAATTTCCCCTTGGCTCAGGCAGGACACTTCGATCTTAGGCTTGGTGATTGGGAAATTAACTAAATAATGAACGTCGATCGACCTGTAAGCATTCTTCTTGCTCTTTTGGGGGCGGCATTCGCTATTTGTATAATTTACCTTGTTCATCACAAGGCTCCTTGGGTTGATGAAATGTATACCTGGTATGGTATCCATCATGACGCTCCCGGACAGTTGGTGGAGTCCCTTGGCTCAGGTATCAATTACTCGCCACCACTTTATTTTTTTTTGAATTGGGTATGCCAACTTTTTTTGCCTCTGTCCTTGAATGCCCTGAGAATAGAAAGCTTACTTTGGATCCTCGGAGGCACCTTTATGGTTTATCTCATGTTACGCAAGCAGCTTGGTTCGGTCGCTGCCATAATCGGAGTGGGGGGAGTCCTCCTCCAGTCCAACCTGCTTTTGGAGCAATCAATGGAAGCCCGTGCCTACGGATTGTTCTTTTTTTGTGGTTCCGCTGTTCTTTACGCGGGTCAACTGATTTCAACGAAGAAATGCAGTCGAAATATGTGGGCGTGGGCATTCCTTGCCCACCTTGCTCTAAGCTTAACGCATTATTTGGGAATCATTTTTTCGGGCTTGGCCGCTTTATCTCGATATCCAACAATGGGGAAGCGTCGCATAAAAAAAGGAATGACCTCTCCAGAATTCGCATCGTGGATCGTTTCGCTCCCTGTTTATGGTTACCTTTTGATTAGACAATCCGACCACCTGGCAGCTTGGCCTCGACCGAATGGTCTACACGACCTTCTCGCTTCTTATCTTGATTCGATTAACCCCCTTTTTTTTACGGTTCCGATCATCTTTGCTTTGCTTCCAAGCCCAAGCTCACGGAAGCAAAAGGGTTCCATCGAGCACGAAGGCAATAAATTCATCCTGTATTGCTCGATCCTTTGGATATGCATTCCAACGCTCATTTGGTTGCTGTCTCACACTACGCCCCTGAACTTGTTCAAAGAGCGATACTTCATCCCAAAGGAAGCAGGGTGGATGGTTTTGGTCGCTTTGCTGATATCCCGTGTTCCCTTCTTTCGAAGCAACTCCAGAAAAACTCTTCTACCAGTGGGAGCTTGTATGCTTCTTGGATTAGGAGTCCTAATTGTCTCGACTAAACGTCAACTCTTCGCACTAAACCCGTCACGCAATTATTATCATTGGATTATCGCCGATGAATCGATCCGTAATTCATCTCTACCTAAAGTTTATGCAGGAGACCATCTGTACTTCCCAAACCAAAACCCTAAAGCAAAGGAAAACTCTTTTCTATGGATTAATGATAATGCATTACTTAAAACATACAGCTTGTTCTCTCATAAGATCTCAACAATCAAAACCGAGGAAGTTATTGACCTGCAACATTTTGTTTTAATTCATGATTATCCGAAAGAAGATTATGCCAAAAGACTTAATATCGGAAGGGCAGATGTAAAAAAAAAATTCTCGGTAAACAAGCACTCAAAATTCTTTGCTGACGAAATACGACTCCAACGCAACTTGTTGGAATAGTTTACAAAGGGATACATTAAATTATTATTGCAATCTCAGTATTTCAGGGTCATGCAGAGTCATTTTATGTTGCTTCAGACCCATTTCGATAAGTTCTTAAGTTCTATAAACAACTCAAAAGATGAACCGTTCTAAATTAAGCATCATAATTCTTCCTCACAATAGTAACCCGAAGATGCAGAAGCATGATGAAAAATGGGATAAGAAAGTCTGATTATCTCATCGTGAGATATCCAAGCTAATTTATCATACACCGTCTGACTATTTTAGAATAATGCCCTTAAAAAATGTCAAACTGGGGATAGAAGTTGTAATTCATAATCCAGATTTGGTTAATTTGTATGGATGTGAAATAGGAGATCGTTCTAAAATTGGAGCCTTTGTTGAAATACAAAAGAATGTGATAGTCGGAAAGGACTGCAAAATTTCATCCCACAGTTTTCTATGTGAAGGAGCAAAGATTGGAAATGGAGTTTTTATTGGACATGGAGTAATGTTCATTAATGACTTGCACCCACGAGCAACGAACCCCGATGGATCTTTGCAGAATGAAGAGGATTGGGAAGTGGCTCACTCGGAAATTCAAGATGGGGCGAGCATCGGCACAGGAGCCTTGATCATGGGCAATGTAATTGTTGGTCGAAATGCCATGATCGGTGCCGGCGCTGTAGTGACCAAGAATGTTTCTCCAAACAAAATCGTTGCAGGGGTGCCAGCCCGCGTAATTCGCAACCTCCCTAGCAAAATTGACTCTTAAACAAAAAAAAGGAGAGCAATGAAACAAAAGGAGCAGATAGGAGTTGCGGTCATAGGTTACGGCTACTGGGGACCGAATTTAGCACGAAACGTCCAAGATTCACGCGAAACGGAACTGCTTTATGTCTGTGATCTTTCAGAAGATCTTCATCAGTTGGTCCGCAAAAGACATCCGCACTCAAAGGCAACAAAGTCAATGGATGAGGTACTTGGAGACGAGAAGGTGGATGCAGTACTTTTGGCAACCCCGCCTCATACTCATTACGAGTTGGCGTTGAGGGCCTTGCGGGCAGGCAAGAATGTGATGGTGGAAAAACCATTGGCAGAAACTTCAGCGGAAGGTCAAAAAATGTTGGCTGAAGCTCGTGCACAGGATTTAATCCTCATGGTTGACCACACCTTTCCCTACACTGGCGCTGTCAGAAAAATGAAAACTCTGACCAAGAGCGGAGAGTTGGGTGAGCTTTCCTATTACGATTCCGTGCGTATAAATTTAGGGCTTTTTCAACGAGATGTAAATGTGCTCTGGGATCTTGCGGTACATGATCTGGCAATTCTCGACCATCTAACTGAATTCCGGCCAACGGCAGTTTCCGCAACTGGCCTTGCACACATACACGACTATCCGGTAAATACCGCTTACCTAACCTTGTTTTACGAGGAAAAATTCATTGCCCACATTCACTGTAGCTGGATGGCTCCGGTAAAAATTCGACGCACATTGTTGGGAGGCAGTAAAAAAATGATTGTTTATGATGATTTGGAACCATCAGAAAAGATTAAGCTTTATGACAAAGGAATAACACTCAGTCCAACTCTTGAGGAAAAGCATGACATGAGGGTTGGTTATCGAAAGTCAGACATTTTATCGCCAAAAGTCGATGAATCCGAAGCTCTATCAGTCCTAATACAGGAATTTACCGACTCCATCAAAACTGGCTCCAAACCATTGACCGATGATACCTCGGGCCTTCGCGTGGTAAAAATTCTAGAAGCAGCGGACGAATCCATGAGGCGAAAAGGAGCACCAGTAGACATCATATTCTAAAAGATTCCTAATGCTCAAATCATCTAAACAATTTGAATAACAAAAAGAACAAAATTATACTAGGTGTTTTTAATGGTATAGACTCCGGTGCTACTTTATCAATAAATGAAACAATACTAGGCTCGATTCAAGAAGAGAGACTAACAAGAATAAAACAAGACAAAAGATATCCTTCACTTTCGATAAATCATTTATTACAAGTAAACAAAATCAACAACGAGGACATTAATGAAGTTACAATTGGAGCATGGGGAACACCAAATAAAGATGTAATTATAGATTATTTCGAAGCGTACAAAAGAAATGGGTTCTCAACTAAAACGATCTCCGATCGATTGCATGATTCACTTAATCAAGACCAAATCAATAGAGAAGAAATTTACCTGAATTGCTTACAGCAATTTCCCAAGGCTAAAATTGTATTTCAAGATCATCATTACAGTCATGCTTGCAGCGCCTTTTATTCCTCGCCTTTCATTTCGTCGTTTGTAATCACATCGGACGGCAAAGGTGATTTACAAAGTACAGTGATATGGGAGGCATCTAGGAGTAACGGATTAAAAAGAATCAAAACCTTTTCAGAACTTCTAAGCATAGGACTTTTTTATTCCCAAATCACTAGATATTTGGGTTTTACGCCACACAAACACGAAGGGAAAATAACAGGTCTTGCGGCTTATGGAGACAAAACAGCACTCACGGAAGAACTCGGTAAAATGTTTGCAATGGAAAATGGTGTTTTCTCAGAAAAAGTAGATCATTCATATAAGCCATACTTAAGAACTGATTTTGCATGGATTGACAGTATCTGTAATTCATACACAAGAGAAGATATCGCATATGCAGCACAATATATTTTAGAAAAAGTAATTTTGAGACTGGTAAATTACTTCATCCCAGAGGGATCCAACATTGCTCTATCCGGTGGTATATTTGCGAATGTAAAGTTAAATCAGAAAATTAAGGAACATACAAAAATTAACGATATATTCATATTTCCAGCAATGGGGGATGGAGGTATAAGTCATGGGTCGTGCATCGCTTCAATGGTTGAGAGTGGATATCAACCTGCCTACCCCCTTAAAAATGTATTTCTAGGAAACTTGCAACTTACCAACGATAAAATAGACGATAATATATTTACGCAAGAATTTCACTCACATGCAGAACTTGTAAACATAACTGTTGATCACTTGGTAGATGGGAAAATAATTGGATTAATAAATGAAGAAATGGAATATGGACCAAGGGCACTTGGAAACCGGAGTATAATCTCTATCGCTACTGACTCAGAAACTAACAAAACTTTGAACGCGAGACTTAATCGCACTGAATTTATGCCATTTGCCCCAGTAACGTTAATGGATGAAGCAAAATATATGTATAAAGACTGGTCGAATGATATCAATACGAACTTCATGACAATTTGCTACGATGTTACTGATAAAATGAAGGAGATTAGCCCCGCCTGCGTTCACATAGATGGTACTGCACGACCACAAATTATTAGCGAGGAAAACTCATCCCAACTATACATTGATATTTTGAAGAAATATTTTTCCGTAACAGGAATTCCTAATTTAATAAACACAAGCTTTAATAATCATGAAGAGCCTATTGTAGGGGACATAACGGATGCTTTATCATCATTACAAAAAAACAATGTAGATTACGTCGTTACTACCGACTCGATCATATCAAACGCATAATAAGTTTTTTCTGAAAAAGTGAACAAACAGTCTCAATATCATAAATATATAAAATCAAAAGGCGAATCAGGTTACAAAATCTGTTCAAACTGTATTTGCGATACTTCCATACCTGGAATCAGTTTTGATGAATCAGGAATCTGTAATTTTTGCGACTTACATTCGAAGATGGATAATGATTTTCCATTACAAGGTAATAAAGGTAAAGATATTTCTAAAATAGTGCGTGAAATAAAAAGTCGAAAATTTAAAGGTAAGCATGATTGTATTTGCGGCATAAGCGGCGGCAGAGACAGCATGTATACCCTGTATTACCTAAAAAAAGTCCATAAGCTCAATCCTCTCGCCGTTCATTTCAATGATGGCTTTGGCAATCCTGTTGCTGGGCGAAACATGGTAGAAGGGTGCGATATATTAGGGATCAAACTTATAACAATTACGTCTGACTGGAGAGAATCTAAGGACATACGCCTAGCCTTTCTTAAGGCAAGCACGCCGGATTTAGGTACCGCTACCGATATTGGCATTGCAACAGCCCTTTTTGGAGTAGCAACTAAAGAAAATATTAAATATGTAATAATCGGACAATCCTTCCGCACAGAAGGCATCGCTCCCTTGTTGTGGAATTACCTTGACGGCAAATACGTCAAAGATGTTTTACAATGTCACGGCACGAAGAAATTTCGGCCATGGCAACCAACCGACCCAGGTTTCAACTTAGGGATGAAAGAGATCTTCTTTTACACGGTGTTAAAAAGAATAAAAACTATTCCTTTATTATATTATTTGAATTACGACAGACAAGAAGTTGATAAAATCCTAGAAAAAAAGTTGAAATGGAAGAATACGGGAGCACATTATTTTGACGATCTTTATCAAAGTTTAATGACTCATGTATTAAGATTAAAATTTAATATTGATAGAAGGCTTTTTAATTACTCGGCACTGGTTAGATCAAAACAAATGACAAGAGAGTTCGCATTGGAAAAAGTAAAGTCAAAGTACAACATTGAAGATCCGGAGATAATATCTTTATGTTTGAAAAGGATGGGACTTACTGAAGAAGAGTTCAAAACTTTGATGAGAAGAGCACCCTTAACTTTTTTAAATTATAAGAATAATTTTAAAATCATTAAATTATTCAAACCCGTCATTTATATACTTAGCAAGTGGAATTATTTACCTAATTCCACTTACTTTAAATACTTCAAGTGTGGCCTCTAAATGAAATTATCAGTCGTTATTCCTGCATTCAACGAATACAATAACATTGATTATGTACTACAGGAACTTAAAGATTTGTTAAATGACGGATCTTTAGTCGACAAGTATCAAATTATTGTTGTAGACGACCATTCTACAGATGGCACTTTTTCAAAAGTTAAAAGTTTTAAGGATCATAATGTTACCGCGATTAGGTTAAGCCGACAGTCAGGAAGTCACAATGCAATCAGAGCAGGTTTGTCAATCTGCGATGGTGATGCCGCGTTCTGTCTGTCTGCAGACGGACAAGATGACCCGAAGATAATTAGCAAGATGCTCTCACGCTTGACCAATAGCGTACAAGTAGTTTGGGCTGAGCGTGATAACACAGACGAACCTTTCGCTTCAAATCTTTTACGATTTTTTTTCTATCTCGCACTTAAGTTAACATCAACGAAATCGAGCATCGATCCCTCTAAGGCTGACTACTTTTTGATCGGAAGAAAGATGATAGATACTATCAATTCTTGTAGTGAAAGGAATACCTCACTGTACGGACTAATATCATGGATTGGCTTTGATCAGGTATGCTTAAGTTACGCAAGGCGCAGCAGAAGGACCGGAAAATCCAAATGGAATTTCAAAAGTCGATTTAAATTAGCAAGCGATTGGATCATTTCATTTTCAGGGATACCGCTACGATTAATTACCTACCTTGGATTCATAACTTCAGTTGTAGGTTTGATTTACGCTTCCTACATAATCGCGCTGGGAATGCTGGAATTGACCACACCTGGTTGGGCGGAAACCGTCATTATCACCCTTGTTCTAGGAGGAGTTCAAATGATTATGCTTGGGGTTACGGGTGAATACATATGGCGAACACTTGATGAATCAAGAAAAAGACCTCCGTTTATAATTGAGGATACTTCAAATACTCCCTGACTGCTGTGCTTAAATCTTTTCTTCCATGGTTTCTTATTTTTCTTGCCGCATTATTTGACTCCTATGCTTCATATGTTGTGAAATATAAGTTTAATGAAATGGGAGAAATAAAATTCAATTCATTAAACTCAATCATTTCTTACCTACGACCTTTACTCTTATCTCCTTTTTTCTTGTCAGGTATTTTCCTTTTTATTCTTGCTCCATTCCTTTGGTTCTTCGCACTCAATAAAATTGACCTTTCGGTTGGTTACCCAGTTCTTGTTACCTTTCACCTTATCTTTGTCTATTTAATTAGTTTTTTACTGTTAAACGAAAATTTTAATTGGTATAAATTAGCTGGAGCAGTGCTGCTTACGATTAGTATATTTTTATTCTACAAAGGTTCATAATTCATTCATGAAAAAGTTGAGGATTGGATTGGCCCAAATCCTAGTTGAAGGTGGAGAACCTGCGCGAAACTTAGGTCGCGCGCTCGAAGCAATCATCGACTCCAAAGAAAAAAGTTGCGATTTAGTTGTCCTGCCTGAGACTCTTGACTTAGGTTGGACACACCCTTCTGCGCAAAACGAAGCAGAGGTTATCCCGGGTCCTAGAAGTAACTTCCTTTGTGAAGCAGCTCGTGCACACAACATCTGGGTATGCGCTGGGCTTACTGAATTAAAGGACAATAAAGTTTACAACACCGCTGTCCTCATTAACAAAGCCGGTACCATTGTACTGCAATACCGCAAGATCAACATTCTTGAAGTTGCACTAGACTATTACGAAACTGGAAATTCGCTATCAACTGTCGATACGGAACTTGGAACTATTGGACTTAATATATGTTCCGACAACTATCCGGACTCACTCCATCTATCCCACAGTCTCAGCAGGATGGGTGCGCAATTGATTTTATCCCCATCTTCCTGGACCGTTGATTATTCCATATCTGAAAATGACGATCCATACGAAGAAAAATGGATAAAACCGTACAAATTAATTTCTAGTCTGTATGAGAATGCCATTGTCGGCGTAACCTCAGTGGGCTACATTGTTGGTGGTCCTTACGAAGGTAAAAAATCCGTAGGTTGCTCACTCGTTGCCCAAGGCGGTCAATTAGTTGGAGAAGCCAGGTTCAATGAATTTTGCGGGGAAGTTAATGCAGTTGATTTAAGTTTGCCTACTCAAAAATACAAAGGTACGCAGTTTGGTAAGATGCTAAAATCAAAAAACTATAAGTTTGACGGTTTAGACTATCTCGTAAAGTGAAATCAACCATAACTTAATGCAATTCAAGAACCCATTAGTTACAGGAGGTTGTGGTTTTATCGGTTCATCTTTAGTCCGACAACTTATCAACTTATCCAAGTCGGTTACCGTTGTTGATAATTTATCAACAGGGCACATCTCAAACCTCACCGATATTTCGGATAACAAACTCAATATCGTTCAAGAGGATATTAGAAACGAATTACCCATGAGGGAGTTAATTCGCGATTCGGATGTCATTTTCCATCTAGCATGCCTTGGTGTGAGGCATAGCATACACTCTCCAATCGAGAATAATGATGTTAATGCAAATGCAACATTGCAGATGTTAAAAATTTCGAAGGAAGAAAAGATCGATAGATTCGTACAAGTCTCGACAAGTGAAGTTTACGGCACTGCTACAAAAGTTCCAATGAAGGAAAATGCACCTACTCTTCCTCACACGATTTATGGCTCATCTAAACTAGCTGCCGAATCCCATGCTCTATCTTTTTTCCGAACTTATAATTTCCCTTCCGTCGTAATTCGCCCTTTTAATAGCTATGGGCCTCGTTGCCATCATGAGGGAGATTCCGGCGAAGTGATTCCTAAATTCATGCTAAGGGTTCTCAACAAGCAACCTATGTTAATATTCGGCAATGGTCAGCAAACACGAGACTTCTCCTATGTCGATGATACAGCTCGAGCTATTTTAAACGCAGGATTTGTATCGGGAATCATTGGTAAAACAATAAATGTCGGTGCAGGAAAAGAAATTACGATTAATCAATTGGCAAAATTAATTGCGGATGTTGCGGGTTACCCCAATGCCTTAACCGAACACACCGAATCTCGCCCCGGAGATGTTCTTCGCTTATACGCGGATTCTTCGATGGCAAGTGACTTGTTGAATTTCAAGCCACAAACCGATCTTATTTCGGGCTTAAAAAAGCTTTTGAACTGGTATAAGGAGAAAAAATTATCTCCAGGGGAGCTATTAAAAGAAGAAAAAAGCCTTAATTGGTTTCCAAATTAAACACTCTACTTTTATGATACCCTTAATGAAACCTCACTTGGGCGAAGAAGAGATAAGTGCTGTAAGTGAAGTAATCCAATCAGGGTGGGTAACCCAGGGTCCAGTCGTTGCTAGCTTTGAAGAAAGTTTCGCAAAATGCGTTGGATCGAAATATGCAGTAGCAGTATCAAGTTGCACAGTTGGACTCCATTTAGCGTTAAGATCCCTAGGTGTTGCCGAAAATGATGAAGTAATCACGGCATCGCACTCCTATATCGCGACTGCAAACTCAATTCGTTATTGTGGTGCAATACCTTGTTTTGTGGATATAGACCCCAAAACGTTCAACCTGAACCCGAAACAAGTAGAGGCAGCAATTAACGACAGAACGAAGGCCATTTTATGTGTCCATCAAATGGGTATGCCTTGCGACCTTTCTGCTCTCCTTGCCCTATCCAAGAAATACAAAATTCCGTTAGTAGAAGATGCGGCCTGTGCCATTGGAAGCGAGACTTTCATTAATGGCAAATGGGAAAGAATTGGGAAACCGCACGGGAAAGTTGCGGTATTTTCCTTTCATCCCAGAAAGATTTTAACAACAGGCGACGGAGGAATGATAACAACTAACTCAAAGCCTTTAGCAGAAAAATTTCGACTCCTTAGGCAACATTCGATGTGTGAATCAGATCATACAAGGCATCGTAAGAAAAAAGTTGAGTTTGAGAGTTATATTGGACTTGGTTTTAACTATCGCCTCACCGACATACAGGCAGCTATTGGGTTAGTTCAGTTAAAACATTTGGATGAGATTGTACTTAAGAGAAGAGAATTGGCGAAATTATACGAAGAACGGCTTTGTGTCATTAAGGGGATTACCCCACCTTCGGAGAGTTTAAATTCAAAAACAAATTGGCAAAGCTATTGCGTGCGAATTTGTGCTTCAGTGAATACAAAAGAGGTAATGCAGAAACTTTTGGATCGTGGCATTTCAACGCGAAGAGGAATCATGTGCTCTCACCTTGAACCCACCTATGAATCTGAACCATGGACTTGGTTCGGAAAAAACTCAGGTAAAGCCGTAAGCCTTAGTCAAAGCGAACTAGCCCGTAACCACTCAATACTGCTACCTTTATTCCATGACATGGAAATTAAGGAGATTGAAACAGTTTGCGAGGTATTGGATAAAACCATGACCGGCCTTATTCAACAACAACCATCCCATGACAAGGAATTCATTTCGGAATAATTATTTGAATTACAAACTACTCTTCAGTGAAGTGACTTTGTGGATACTTGTATTGATAGGAATTCCCGCATTCCTCTATTCTCTTTATGGGTTTGGCATAAAGGTACACTTCGATGAGTGGGTTGGCAGAGGTTTATATCCCGGTCTTGCACTGGCAAATGGGGCTGACCTCTATGAACCTCAAAGAGGCCCTCACATTACGCTTTATGGAGCAGGGTCTGCCTTGTTTTATTCACCCACCGCTCTGTCGTCATCTCCGCAAGGAGCAATTTGGTTTGGATACTGCCTAAATATATTAGGATTAATCTTCAGTGTCGGCTACTTATTGTACCAAGTTCTCTCATCTGTTTACAAACAATTGAATAAAAGAATTCTAGCAACTATGGGTTGCCTGATCATCGTATCGTCGATTTTCGTTATCGAACCCACAACCGAGGGAGTTTTCCGAATCCATGCTGATTTTCCAGCATTTTTTTTCTTAATCACTGGACTTTGTTTCTTTCAAGCTTACATCAAAAACAATTCAAATTTATTGTTGTGGTTCACATGTATCTTTCTTTGCCTCTCAGTTTGGGCAAAGCTTCCTACTCTTCCAGCGATAGTTTTCCCTTCAGTTTATTTCATTCTGCAAAAAAAATTCAAAGAGGCAGTTCTTTTCATCCCCCGCCTTTTAGTTGCTTTCAGCTTAATTAGTTTCTCTTTTTTCTGGCTATATGGCTTTGATGACACGATGTTTATACTCTTTAAACATGTTCAAAAAGCAAACATGTGGGGAATTCGAAATACTTTATTTCACGGTAATAATACCTGGATAGGTATGGGTTACATAGAAGCAATGCCTTTACTCTTTCGTTATCTAATTATGTATTTGGCTGAATACTGGTACATAATTTTGATCAGCGTAGTTTCTTCAGTAGCTGCCTATAGATTTCGTAAGAATATTCCACAAACCAGTATACTTATTAATCTTTCTATAATTTATTTCCTTACACTTCCGCCCTGCCTTGCCGCACTTGCCCATTACGGCTCTGTTGAAAACGCTCTTTTATTTGCTAATACATCGGGCGTTTTGATTTTCCTTTTTAGTTTATTAATTTTAACTTCATCAAAGGTACCTTCGAACCTATTCATTTTATTTCTATGGACTTTTGCTATCTTCTTCGTACTTCCATTTATTAGATTAGCCAAAAGTTCTCCTAACGATATCGAGGAAGCTCCTCAACAACAAGCTTTCCGATATTTGCAGAGCGGTAAGAAGGATGTTTATTTTGGTTGGTACCCCATTTCTCATCTAATGCATTCGGGTGTTGCACTAACCTCAATTGAAGCACCAATTCATCTCAGCGAAACTCTCCCTGATGATTTTAATTTCTCCACAAAAGATATTCCTTCCGAGGCTCGGTATTTGGCGACTGGCCCAACTGGTTACGGTAGTCATATGCTACAGTATTACATAGGCAAATTGACAGAAAAGCCTCCGCCACCAGAACTATCTAATTGGAGATTGTATCAAATCACGGACCTTATCCATGAAACCGATGAGTGATATCATCAAGATACCAATTATTCAGAACTTAGACTGTGCGATAAATTTCATCCAATTAATAGGCGGGGCCCAGTTTGATCATTAACAATATTGAATTCGCTGTATACCCTATTGATTTAAACGATATTCATTGCCAATAGATTCTTGCGATATTTTTGGAAAATAATGGTGAGGAAAGGCAATTTTGAGTTAACAACTATTTACTAATATCATAATGAAACGAATAAACTTTGCTCATTTAAACCTTTCCCCAGAATCTGAAAATAGAATTTGGGCTAAAGCCAAAGCCCTTGTTGATAGAAACGGCTTTATACTTGACAATGAAGTTAATGCCTTTGAGGAAAAATTTGCTAGCTACTGTAATGCTGAATTTAGCGTTGGAGTGGCTAGCGGTTGCGATGCTTTACTATGGGCAATGGAAGGTTTAGGCATAGGAAAAGGGGATGAGGTAATTACTGTCGCGAACACATATATTGGAACGGTCTTACCGATTATCCGAGCTGGTGCAACACCTGTGCTGGTGGACTGCGATCCGTCAACTCAACAAATTGACCCGGATCAAGTTAGTTCTGCGATCACGCCCCGAACTACAGCAATCGTTGCCGTTCATCTGTTTGGTAGACTTGCGCCTATGAACGCACTACTCGACATAGCCCAAAAAAATGGCCTTTTGTTGCTTGAAGACGCTGCACAGGCTCATGGTGCTTTGTATCAAGGGAAACGGGCAGGAAGTATTGGAAAGGCTGCTGGGTTTAGTTTTTTTCCAGCAAAAAACTTAGGGGCATGGGGTGATGGTGGAGCAATTGTGACCTCAGATGCTGCATTAGCTAAAAAAATTCAACAACTAAGAAATTATGGGCAAGTCAAAAAATATGTGCATACTCATATTGGTTGGAATAGTCGCTTAGATTCATTTCAAGCCATAGTCTTAAACGAAAAGTTAGATTTCCTAGATGGGTGGAATAATAATAGAAGACAGATAGCAAATTGGTATTACGAAGCATTAAAAGATGCTAATCTCAATTTATACTTTGAAACAAAGGGGAACGAAGCTGTTCATCATCTTTTCGTTGTAACATCCCCCAATCGAGACAAACTCCAAGAAAAGTTGACGGAAAATGGAGTAGAAAGCGGCATCCATTATCCTGTTCCAATTCACAAGCATGAATGTTTTGCTGATGAATTATTTGCAAAAAACAAGAAATTTCCATTCTCCGAAAAACAATCTAATGAATTACTTTCTTTGCCAATGCACCCTAATCTCACTGAATCCTCAGTAGAGAAAGTTTCTCATATTCTGAGATATGTAGAATAATTCAATCTCAGAAAAATCAGAAATGATCTACAGCCAAAATAGTTAATGTTCAAATTGGTCTGGTTTATAAATCATAGATCATTGCGATCTTTATGATTACCCAAAAGGAGTAAAATGTCACTTGGAACCCTTTGTCGAAATTCAATCTTCGTGCAAAACAAGAAAGAATACACTGAAACTCTCCCCTCTTTTCATACGCTCCAATGGCTATATTGGCAAAGATTGTTTTATCGGTTATTGCGTTGAATTTGCATACTACCTTTTTAAAACAGGTACCCTGTATCAAGAAAATTTTTAAAATAGCCTTAACACTCCTCAAGCCTTTAGTAGTTTGGTCTATAATTTTGACGGTCGCCATCGAACTAGTTTTGCATTGGACTCTCGATGATTTGCCCTACAAATTTCTAAATCACACTAGTGGCCCAATTAGACGCCTCGGGCAATATTCAAAAAACGAAGTCATCCCCAACAACTACATTGCAATCGTAGGGGATAGCCATGCCTATGGATTCGGTCCTTGGTTATACGATAACTCTTGGAGTTGGGGGCAACCCGATTTTGCCACACATCATCTGCTTCATGCTAAAACGAATTTGGACATCATATCATTTGGCTATCCGGGTTACGGTACTTTTGGTTCCTGCCTAACTTCAGTATCCGAATACAAATTTGTTAGCGAGTCATCGCTCTGGTCGGAATTGGCAGAGCCAAAAATAATTTTACTTTTTTTTTATGAAGGTAATGACCTGATCAACAACCTTCATGAAATTGAACAACGGGGCTTCGACATCTCTCGCATTTCAAACGATGACGCAAAAGATGAGATCGGGATACTTCTAAAATCAGAGGCTCTAAAGCTTTACAAGGATTGGTCTTGGTTCGATCATTTGGCGAGTTGGAACCTTTTTATCGGCTTGTTTGAAAACTACTCGCATGGTTTTCAAACCACACAGCCGGTTGATCATCCAACGAATATTGACCATTCCAGACCTCGATTAGAAGCAGATGATAATCAAAGCAAGCACACAGAGAACATTGCC
>PBCE01000043.1 GCA_002716845.1 Flavobacteriaceae bacterium
AGTAGCGAGGGCTGGACTCGAACCAGCGACCTTCGGGTTATGAGCCCGACGAGCTACCTACTGCTCTACCTCGCGATGTGAATGCAAATTTACAAAATTTATAGACCATCACAAAGGCAATTACAAAGATTGTATCTTTACTTCATGACAAAAAACCCGCATAAATCTGGCTACGTCTCCATAGTGGGCAACCCCAATGTTGGAAAATCCACTTTGGTCAATGCCTTAATAGGTAGAAACTTGTCCATAACCACCCCCAAAGCCCAGACCACCCGCCATCGGATTCTCGGTCTGGTCAATGGAGCAAACTACCAATTGGTTTTATCTGATAGCCCGGGGATCATTCAACCCGCATACGAATTGCAAAACTCTATGATGGATGCTGTAAAAGAATCCTTAGTGGACGCCGATGTATTAATCTACATGATCTCTGTTAAAGCGTCCAAGGTAAAAGACGAAAAATTGGTGGAGCGGATTAAAAATTCGAAAATTCCGCTGCTGGTGCTCATCAACAAGATTGATCTTTCCTCTCAAAATGAATTGGAATCTGCTGTAGAACTTTGGTCTGAAGAGTTTCCCAATGCCAAGGTTATTCCCATAGCTGCTTTGACTAAATTTTTTATCCCTGAATTATTGGAAATGCTCATTGCTTTATTACCCAAGTCCCCGCCTTATTTCCCCAAGGATCAGCTCAGTGACAAGCCCGAAAGGTTTTTTGTTAATGAAGCCATTCGTAAAAGCATTCTCCAGTACTATGACAAAGAAGTACCCTATGCAGTTGAGGTCATATCCGAATCGTTTAAGGAAGAAGATAGAATTATTAAAATAAGGGCTGTTATAATTGTAGAGCGAGATACCCAAAAGGGAATCATAATTGGTCATAAAGGGGAAAAATTAAAAAAAGTTGGGATTAACGCCCGAAAAGACTTGACTTCATTTTTTGGAAAAAAAATCCATTTGGAGTTGTATGTGAAGGTGTTAAAAAACTGGCGAACCAACCCCCAGCAGCTCAAACGTTTTGGATATCAACATTAGCCAACGTTTTTTATAACAAATTCGATTACTTTTGCACACAAACTAATCAGAATGGGAGGTATTGTAGCCATTGTAGGGCGGCCAAACGTGGGAAAATCTACTTTTTTTAATCGAATGATTCAAAAAAGGGAAGCAATCGTGGATGCCGTTAGCGGTGTTACCCGCGATCGTAACTACGGCCAGTCAGACTGGAACGGGATTGACTTTAGCATTATAGATACCGGGGGCTATGTGGAAGCAAGCGACGATATTTTCCAAAAGGAAATTGATAAACAAGTGAATTTGGCGATAGAAGAATCCGACGCCATCGTGTTTATGGTTGATGTAGTGGAGGGTCTTACTGGAATGGACCAAACCATTGGAAGTTTGCTCAGGAGGTCACAAAAACCAGTTTTTTTAACTGCCAATAAAGGAGACAACTCAAAATTAAGTGAGAACAAGGCTGAGTTTTATGCACTGGGCTATGATACTATTTATTCAGTTTCCGCCATCAATGGAAGTGGAACAGGTGAGTTGTTAGACGATTTGGTAAAAGTACTCCCAGAACGAAGCGACCCCGAGCAATCTCTTCCCAGGTTTGCCGTAGTCGGTCGCCCCAATGCTGGTAAGTCCTCTTTTATTAATGCGCTTATTGGAAAGGAAAGGTATATCGTTACAGACATTGCAGGGACCACCCGAGACAGCATCGACACCCAGTACAAACGTTTTGGATTTGAATTTAACTTGGTAGATACTGCTGGAATAAGAAAAAAAAGTAAGGTAAAAGAAGACATTGAGTTTTATTCCGTCATGCGCTCCATCCGCGCCATTGAACATTGCGACGTTGCGCTGCTCCTAGTCGATGCTACCCGCAGTTTCGATGGTCAAGTACAGAATATTTTTTGGCTGACCCATAGGAATAACAAAGGGATCGTCATTTTGGTCAATAAATGGGATTTGGTGGAAAAGCAAACCCAATCCTCCAAAGATTACAAGCAACAAATAAGAGAAAAAATTGCCCCTTTTACCGATGTACCCATTGTTTTCATTTCAACACTAAACAAACAAAGGATCTTTAGAGCCATAGAGTTGGCCCTAAAGGTTTACAATAGTCGTTCCTTCAAAATCCCCACCCGTAAGCTGAATGACAAAATGTTACCGATATTACAAAACCAACCACCTCCCTCTTTCAAAGGGAAGTTTGTTAAAATAAAGTTTTGTACACAGCTTCCAACGCCACATCCGCAGTTTTCTTTTTTTTGTAACCTTCCCCAATACGTAAAAGAGCCTTACAAAAGATTTTTGGAAAATAAACTCAGGGCCAATTATGATTTTAATGGTGTCCCCATTCAGTTGTTTTTTAGGAAAAAATAATCAGATGCTTTCTTTGAGCTGGTGCAGTTGAGATTTCAAATGTTCCAATTTTTGAATGACCACCAGATTTTTGTCTTCAGAGAGGTCCTTGAGCTTGAGTTGTTTTTTGGCACCCTCAATGGTCAGCCCTTTTTCTTTGAGGAGGTGGTGTATTTTTTGTATCGTTCCAACATCCTCTGGGGTATACTTTCGGGAGCCCCCTTTTTTCTTTTTCGGATTGATTTCTTTGAATTCCTTTTCCCAAAACCTAAGTAACGAGGGATTTACATCAAACGCTTTGGCAATTTCTCCAATGCTATAGTATCTTTTTTCTGGTAGATCGACATACATCAGTCCATCGATTGGTTTTCCTGATTGGCCAAATTCAACATGATATCAAATTCTTCTGCCGTTAAGTTACCCGAGTAGTAATTCAAGGGGTTCACCCGCTTACCGTCTTTTAATATTTCATAGTGCAGGTGAGGGCCCACAGACCGACCGGTACTTCCAACAAAACCTACCACATCTCCACGTTTTACTTTTTGTCGCCTTTTCACATTGTATTTGTCTAAGTGAGCATACAAACTTACATAGCCAAATCCATGATCGATTCGGACGTGTTTCCCATAGCCAGCGGAGCGATTGTCAGCCCTGCCCACGATACCGTCCCCACTTGCATAAACCGGTGTTCCGCGTGGGGCTGTAAAATCCATCCCACGGTGAAACCTTCTTTTTTTGGTAAAAGGATCTCGGCGGTAACCAAAACCAGAAGCCATTTTTTTTAAATCATTTCTGTGGATAGGCTGAATGGAGGGCATCGCGCCCAATAGATCTTCCTTGTTGTTGGCCAAACTTTCCAACTCCTCAAGGGATCGGGATTGCACCACAACTTGTTTGGTCAGTACCTCTAATCGTTTGGTAGTATTGATGATCACCTCAGAATTTTCATATCCTTCCAACTCTTTGTAACGATTTATACCACCAAAACCCATTTTTCGCTGTTCTTCTGGAATGGGACTCGCTTCAAAATAGACCCGGTACAAATTGTTATCTCGATCCGCTACATTGGCCATTACTTCTTCGATTTTTCCCAGCTTTCTATTTAAAAGCTCATACTGGAGCTTAAAATTTTCGAGCTCTCTTGCCTGGATTAATTCTGTCGGCGTATTCAGTGCATTGGTGTTCAGAAGAATAAATAAGGCTATAATGCCAAATATTATAGAAGACAACAAAAAAAGTACAACCCCAGAAACCAAGGTGAATTTATTGTTATTTATAGGCCGAAAAGAAAGGGACTTCTCATCGTAAAAATATTTAGCTTTCGGCATATATAATTAGTTTAGCATACATTTTATTGACCCGCCTCAAATATACAAATAATCTTCATCATCATTATATCACTTATTTGCAGTAAAATAAAAGAGTCAAAAAAACTATATTTGTATCTCTTTTTAAACCTCTAAGCTGTTTATGAAATCTGCTGAAATCAGAAAAAAATTTCTTGAATTTTTTGAGTCTAAAGCCCATGTGATTGTCCCCTCTGCTCCCATGGTGGTTAAGGACGATCCCACGCTGATGTTCACCAATGCGGGAATGAATCAATTCAAGCCCTACTTTTTGGGACACCAAAAACCCAAACACCAAAGAATGGCGGATACCCAAAAGTGCCTTAGGGTGTCTGGAAAACACAACGATCTAGAAGAAGTAGGGATAGACACCTACCACCAAACCTTTTTCGAGATGTTGGGCAATTGGAGCTTTGGTGATTATTTTAAAAAAGAAGCCATTGAATGGGCCTGGGAACTGCTGACTGTCGTGTATAGAATTGATCCTAAGAACCTCTATGTCACCATTTTTGAGGGGGATCCCACTGAACGGCTCGAAAAAGATCAAGAAGCCTATGCGTTTTGGGAGCAAATAATCCCTGCCGAAAGAATTCTACTTGGCAATAAAAAAAATAATTTTTGGGAGATGGGAGAGCAAGGTCCTTGTGGTCCTTGTTCAGAAATTCATATCGATTTGCGAAGTCAAGAGGAAAAAGCCAAAACCCCCGGTGCAATCTTGGTCAACTGCGATCACCCTCATGTGGTCGAAGTATGGAACTTGGTATTTATAGAATTTAACAGAAAGGCAGACAGCAGCCTAGAGCCTTTGCCTCAAAAGCATGTGGATACTGGGATGGGTTTTGAGCGCCTTTGTATGGCCCTTCAAGGAAAAACCTCCAATTATGACACTGATGTTTTTACGCCTTTGATCAAAGAAATTGAAACCCTTACGGGATCAAAATATGGAATCCATGAGGAGACAGATCGAGCCATTCGCGTGATTTCGGACCACTTGCGAACGGTATATTTTGCGATCGCAGATGGCCAACTGCCCTCCAACACCGGTGCGGGCTATGTAATCCGAAGAATATTGAGAAGGGCCATCCGTTATGGATTTACCTTTTTGGATCAAAATGAACCTTTTATTTTCCGATTGGTAGCCACCCTCAACCATCAGCTTAACGCTGTTTTTCCTGAATTGGATCAGCAAAAAAGCATCTCCGCTAATGTTATCAGGGAGGAAGAAACCTCTTTTCTAAAAACTTTAGATCAAGGTTTGGCACTTTTGGAAACCCTTTTGAGTACTGCCCAAGATAAAACCATCAGTGGTCCAAAAGCCTTTGAGTTATACGATACTTTTGGTTTTCCTTTGGACTTGACTGCCCTGATTGCCCGGGAACGAGGCTTTGAGGTCGATCAAAAAGGATTCGACATTGAAATGTCCAAACAAAAAGAACGATCGCGCGCAGCAGCGGTTTCTGCCACGGACGATTGGCAAATCATCAAAGCTGATAACGAAGAGGAATTTGTAGGCTATGATCTTTTCTCCACCCCTGTGAGCATTACAAAATACCGTAAGGTCACTTCCAAAAAAGAAGGTGCACTTTTTCAATTGGTGTTCAATATCACGCCGTTTTACCCCGAAAGTGGAGGTCAGGTAGGAGACAAAGGATACCTCAAGGCATCGAACGGAGCCATTCATTACATCATAGACACCAAAAAAGAGAATGATCTAATCATTCATTATTCCAAAACTCTACCCACCGATCTGAATGAAAAATTCACGGCTGGGGTAGATGAGAACCAACGCTTTAAAACCTCTTGTAATCACACGGCTACCCACCTCATGCATCAGGCACTGAGGTCCATCCTCGGTACCCACGTGGAGCAAAAAGGATCCATGGTTCATTCTGGAATTTTCCGATTCGACTTTTCCCATTTCGCCAAGCTAAGTGCGGAGGAAATCGTGACGGTTGAACAATTTGTCAATGCCCGAATAAAAGAGCAAATTTTCTTGGAAGAAAACAGAAATGTCCCCTATGAACAAGCCTTATCTGCTGGGGCCATGGCGCTGTTTGGCGAAAAATATGGTGACACTGTCAGGACCATAAAGTTTGGACAGTCTTTGGAGCTGTGTGGTGGAACCCATGTTAAAAACACCTCCGACATTTGGCACTTTAAGATCATTACCGAAACAGCAGTGGCAGCGGGAATCAGGAGAATAGAAGCCATTACAGGAGAAGCCGCATTAAAATATTTTGAGGGACAGAGTTCTGTGATGCAACAACTCAATGACCTGCTGAAAAATCCGCAGGACCTACCCAAGGCAATATCCCAACTACAGACTGAAAACAACCAACTTAAAAAAGAAGTTCAGCAACTCAAAAAACTGAAAGGTCAGATATTGGCCAACGAAATTCAAGAGGAGATCGAAACACACAACGGAATTGCTTTTTTGGCAAAAGCCGTTGACTTGGACGCTACTGGGATGAAAGACTTGGCTTTTGGATTGGGCAACGGACGCGACGATTTGTTCCTCGTATTGGGGGCACAAAATGGAGAAAAAGCTCTCTTAAGCTGTTATGTCTCAAAAAGCTTGGTCAGTGAAAAGGGAATAGACGCGAGTAGAGTCGTCCGAGAATTGGGCCAATATATCCAAGGAGGGGGGGGTGGACAAGCCTTTTATGCTACCGCAGGAGGTAAGAACCCATCGGGTATTGCCCAAGCTTTGGATGCGGCAAAAAATCTTATTTGAGTATTATAGCGTTCGCTCGGGGGGATAGTTTTTTAGAATCTCTGCAACAAATACCCCAATTTTTTCATCGCGGTCTTTGGCGTACTCGCTGATACCACCTTTACCTTTTCCCTGCCATACCAATTGTTTTGTTTTGGCATCGATTAAGTCAATGTAGAGCACCCCCTCGGTCCGAGTAGAAACCATATTTTGATTGGGTCCACCCCACATCCATGGATTCCATCCCCATCCCCAAAAGCCGAAGTTGTTGTTGTTTACATAAACTTTTTCCTTGGCAGAGGTATTGATGCTCACCAGCAAATCAGGAGCATCGGATTTCATCATGGATTTATTGGACATTTGATTGTCGATGGCTTTAAGGATCCTGCGTTTGTCCAAATCAGAAATTTCGGCTTTGTCAATTCCCGGTTTGAAATAGGCATAGCTGTTGTACTTTGAAAAATCAACCCCTGCATCGTGATCCGTAAAAACACTAATGCTGGTACAGCCGTTAAGCAGCATTATTAAAATTAGTAAAGAGAAATTTTTCATGATTTTTTTAGCTAAATAAAAACAAAAACTGTGCCGAAATTATTTACTGGTTTTGGGATCAAAACCATAGGGGCAATGGCGACAATTACTTTGACAACAATACCCCCTTTTGAGATGATACTTTTCCGTAAAAACGCGGTAGCCTTCCCCAGAAAAATAAAAATCTTCCTTTTCTAATGGTATGTTATTTTCTCCATCCACCCACTAAAGGTAGCCATATTTAAAGTTTAAGCTTAATTTTATATAAAATATGTATTTAATTCAAAATCAAGATTCGACCCTTCAATTTCTGACCACCCTGAATGGTTTTGAACTGAGTTTGCAAAGAGAAGATGCCCTTCACTCTTTGGTTTCTGGAAATAAATTTCGAAAACTCAAATACAATTTGGAGCAGGCAAAGCAGTCTGGTCACAATACTCTTTTGACTTTTGGCGGTCCCTACTCCAATCACCTTGCCGCTACTGCCGCCACTGGAAATATCATGGGGTTTAAAACCATCGGTATTGTGCGGGGGGAAGAAAACAGGCCTCACAACCCAACATTGTCTTATTGCCAATCCCAGGGAATGGTGCTTCAAGCCATCAGCAGAGAGGACTACCGTCAGAAAAATGAGGCCGAGTTTATCGTCCAATTGAGACGTGATTGGGGAGATTTTTATCTCCTACCCGAAGGAGGAACCAATGCACTTGCGGTAGCGGGGTGTAAGGAAATACTTAACCATCATCACACCGATTTTGACACCATTGCTTGCAGTGTTGGAACGGGAGGAACTTTGGCGGGGCTTATCGAAAGCGCGCAGCCCCATCAAGAGGTGGTTGGCTTTTCTGCTTTGCGAAATGCCAACCTCCCTCAGGAAATCAAAAAATGGACAAAAAAGAAAAACTGGTCCATCAATAGCAACTATACTTTTGGGGGATATGCAAAAGTTTCGGTTGAACTGATTCGATTCATCAATACCTTTAATAAAAATTTCAAAACTCCTTTGGATCCCGTTTATACAGGAAAGCTCCTTTTTGGTATTTTTGATATGATTAAAACAAAGCAATGGCGAACGCCAAAAAAAATACTGATTATTCACACAGGTGGACTTCAAGGCATCCAGGGGATGAATCAAAAGCTATCAAAAAAACAATGGCCCGAAATCGTTATCTGACCGTTAACTTGTTATTCCTTGTTCTTCTCTTTAGCCGATGTGGTAGTGCCAAGAAGTTTCGGGTTTACTCCGTTCAAACCCAAAAGGAATCCACTGAAAATATTCAAGTAAAGCCCACCAAAAAAGTCACCAAACCGCCCAAAATTTCAAAAAATTTAACTGTAGAACAACAGATTAATCGATATATAAAAACCTACGCCGATGTAGCCCAACAAGAAATGCGGTCCTATGATATCCCCGCCAGCATCACTCTGGCCCAGGGCATATTAGAGTCTGGAATGGGCGCCAGCCGTTTGGCCACTGAGGCCAACAACCATTTTGGTATCAAATGCCATAAAGGTTGGAAAGGAAAGCGCATTTATCAAGATGATGACAAAAAAGGAGAGTGTTTTAGGGTTTACAGTGATCCTGTAACTTCCTACCGCGATCACTCTCTGTTTTTGACCACCCGCTCCCGCTATGATTTTTTGTTTGACCTCAAAAAAGAAGATTATAAAGCTTGGGCCAAGGGTTTAAAAAAAGCTGGCTATGCCACCGACCCCAAATATCCCGATAAGCTGGTCCGTTTAATAGAGCGATACCGATTGGACCGTTATGACCTCAAAAGAAAAAAAAGCAAAAAGGAAAATTTTACCCCCACAGCCCAAGAAAGTAGGGTCCATAGGGTAGAAAAAGGGGACACCCTCTATTCCATTTCCAAAAAGTACCGCGTTGAAGTAGAGCACATTGTCCAGGCCAATACTATCGAGGCCAACACCATTTTTGTAGGACAAAATTTAATCATCCCTCAAAACCAGTAAAAAGAACAAAAAATGAGATATCAACGGAGTAGTGCCTTATTTAAATCTGCCCAAGAGGTAATTCCGGGAGGGGTAAATTCCCCAGTGCGCGCTTTTAAGGCCGTAGGCGGTACACCTGTTTTTGTGGAAAAGGCAAAAGGGGCCTACTTGTATGATGAAGACGGCAACACCCTGATCGATTATATTTCGAGTTGGGGTCCCATGATCTTAGGACATGCTTTCGATCCCGTTATAGCGGCAGTCAAGGAGCGCGCCGATAGCGGGACCTCCTATGGAATGCCCACCGCTTTGGAAACCCGTATTGCAACATTGGCAATAGAAATGGTTCCCAATATTGATAAAATAAGAATGGTGAACTCGGGAACAGAAGCTTGTATGAGTGCGGTTCGACTCGCTAGGGGGTATACCGGACGTGAAAAGATCATCAAATTTGCGGGTTGTTATCACGGTCATTCCGATGCTTTTTTAATCCAAGCCGGAAGTGGTGCCGTCACCTTTGGTACGCCCAATAGCCCAGGTGTAACCCAGGGCACTGCAAAAGACACTCTTTTGGCGCAGTACAATGACCTGGAAAGTGTAGGGCATCATTTTGATCAGCATCCCGAACAGATCGCCGCCATTATCGTGGAACCTGTTGCGGGAAATATGGGCTGTATCCCCCCTCAAAAAGGTTTTATGGAAGGGCTACGAAAACTCTGCGATACCCACCAATCCTTGTTGATTTTTGATGAGGTCATGACCGGTTTTCGCTTGGCCAAAGGAGGAGCTCAGGAAAGCCTGCAAGTCGCGGGCGACATCATGACTTTTGGAAAAGTATTGGGGGGTGGCCTCCCAGTGGGGGCATTTGCGGCCAATTCAGCAATAATGGATTTTTTGGCTCCCGAGGGGCCTGTTTACCAAGCGGGAACGCTCAGTGGAAACCCCTTGGCCATGGCAGCTGGCTTTGCCATGCTCAACCACCTTTCTGAAAACCCAGAAGTTTTTGACAGCCTAAACCAAAAAACCCAAACCCTACACCAAGGCATGCAAGAGATATTGGAAAAAAAGGGAATTCCTTACCAAATCAACCGCTATGGTTCTATGCTTTCCTTACATTTTACAACACAGCCCGTGGTGGATTTTAAAACTGCGGCTTTGGGGGACAATGATTATTTTAAAAAGTACTTCCACGGCATGTTAGACAAAGGAATTTACTTGCCACCCAGTGCTTTTGAAAGTTATTTTCTCAACGATGCTTTGTCCGATCGAGATATTAACAAGACGATAACGGCCCTAGATGCTGTGATCTCCAGTTGGTAAAAATCCTTATACCATTTGGCTTGATAAATATTTATGTATAGTTTTCTTAAAAACTTTTGATTATAGCTTTTACTTTTTAATATATTAATTAGTGTTTATGTATAAAACAAAAACCATTACTGTGAGAAAACAGTAATGGTTTTACTAAAAACATTTGGATTTTACCCCCTATTCGAGGGTTTTCTTTGGTTTTTATGTCTTTGGTTTTTCACGTCTTTGTTTTTCCCATTTCTTTTTTTACTTCGGTGGAAAGCCATTCTTTTTTTACGGGTTTGGATTTGATTCCAATTTTCGTACTGCGCTTCTGTCAGTATATTTTTCATCGCTGCCTTAAAGGCCAACTTTTGGTCCAATTGATGAAGTTTTCTTTCATAGCCTGATAGGTTTTCTGCTTTTGCGTTTTCACGATGACTTTTTTTGGCTTCCATTTGCCCCACCAGCAAGGTTTTTACTTTTTCCTCTTGTGCCGAGGTCAAGTCCATATGCAAACGCAAGGTTTTTGCTTGTAGGACGGCCCGTTGTTCAGGGTTCATTTTTTGGTATTGCGGCTCGGCCATCATGGCCATTGGAGCCATTAACATTAGGGCAAAGATTAATTTTTTCATAGTATAAATTTTTGATTATACTAATGAGATGGCTTACAGCCCTATAGGTTTAAAGCTTTAAGAAAACTTTAATATTTGGTGATCAAGCCAAGAGGCTAAGCCAAAGACCTTTCTCGTCTTTGGAGACTTGTGCAAGTTTTTTTTGGGTGAGTACTTTTAGGGTTTTGTCCCATTTTTTGTTGCTGAGTCCCGCCTGACCTTTTAAAGTGGCAAGTGCAACAGGGCTTTCTTTTTTGAGCAGGTCGAGAATCAATTTTTCGTCTTCATTCAAGGCCACTGCTTTTTGTTCGGGTTTCATCTGCGGGAAAAAAAGCACTTCCTGTATGGAGCTGTTGTTGGTCATCAGCATCACCAAGCGGTCAATTCCAATACCAATACCCGCGGTAGGGGGCATTCCGTGTTCCAATGCACGAAGAAAATCCTGGTCGATGAACATGGCCTCGTCGTCTCCTTTTTCAGTCAGGGCGAGTTGGGCTTCAAAGCGCTCCCTTTGATCGATGGGGTCGTTTAATTCCGAATAGGCATTGGCCAATTCCTTTCCGTTGACCATCAGCTCAAAGCGCTCGGTCAGTTTGGGATTGCTGCGGTGTTCTTTTGTCAATGGGCTCATCGATTTAGGATAGTCGGTGATAAAAGTGGGCTTGAGGTAGTGGTGTTCGCATTTTTCTCCAAAGATCTCATCGATCAACTTTCCTTCTCCCATGGTGTCATTTATGTCGATTCCCAGGTTTTTGGCGGTGGTCCGAAGTTGGTTTTCGCCCATGGTGGAAACATCGATACCGGTGTGTGCTTTTATCGCTTCGAGAATGGGTACCCTTGGGTAGGGTGCCTTAAAATCTATGGAGTGCTCGCCTACAGGGACCTCCGTTTTTCCATGGGTGTCTATTGCTACTTTTTCCAACAGGCTTTCGGTCATTTCCATCATCCAGAAGTAGTCCTTATAGGCCACATACAGCTCCAAAACGGTAAACTCTGGGTTATGGGTGCGGTCCATGCCTTCGTTTCGAAAATCTTTAGAAAACTCATACACGCCTTCAAAGCCTCCTACGATCAATCGCTTGAGGTACAACTCATTGGCAATCCTTAAATAAAGTGGAATATTAAGCGCATTGTGGTGGGTTAAAAAAGGCCGTGCGGCTGCTCCACCGGGGATGGGCTGCAAAATGGGAGTCTCTACTTCGAGATAGTCTTTTTCATTAAAAAAATTACGGATGCTGTTGGTAATTTTGGTGCGCTTTGCAAAAGTATCTTTAACCTTGGGGTTGACAATCAGGTCCACATAACGCCGGCGGTAGCGCAGCTCGGGATCGTTGAACTCATCATAGACCTTTCCCTGGGCGTCGGTTTTGGGCAAGGGAAGGGGTCTCAGAGTTTTGTTGAGTATCCGAAGTGATTTTACCATTACCGTTTTTTCTCCCACTTGTGTGGTGAAAAGCGTCCCCTCTAACCCTATGATATCCCCAATATCCAGCAGTTTTTTGTACACCTCGTTGTAGAGGGTTTTGTCCTCTCCCTCACAAATTTCATCCCGATTAAAATATACTTGGATTTTTCCCTGTCCGTCTTGGACTTCGGCAAAACTCGCTTTTCCCTGAATCCTTCTGGACATCAAACGCCCGGCGATGGTCACCGATTTGCCTTCACTAAAATTATTCTTTATGGATTTTGAATCTGCATCTATGGGAAATAAAGCGGCAGGGTAGGGGTTTATACCCAGTGCTCTTAGCGCTTGCAGTTTTTCTCTTCTTACCTGCTCTTGATCTGAAAGTTGTCCCATTTGGCCTTATTGTTTGTGCAAAGATAATCAGTCTCAAGCAATCCGGAATCAATTTTCCTATCTTTGCATAAAGCATTGACATATGAGTTTCTGGCGTGTGCTTTTATCGATTTTATTCCCCCCGCTTGCTGTGATCGACCAAGGCTGTGGGTCAGTCATTATTGTTTTTTTACTGACCCTTTGCGGATGGGTGCCCGGGGTGATTGCGGCTTTGGTGATTTTGAATAACCCAGAGCGTTGGTCCTGATGAAAAATAAAAAAGTACAAGTTGCGGATTGGGGAATACTTTCCTACCAGGAGGCTTGGGACCGCCAGGAAACATTTTTTCTTAACATCATTGCCGAAAAAAGAGAAAACAGAAAACGGAGCGTTCCCGTACCTACCAAAAACCATCTTTTTTTTGTGGAGCATCCCCCCGTTTTTACGTTGGGAAAAAGCGGGAAAATGGAACACTTGCTGCTGCGGGAAAATGAACTCAATACCAAAGGCATTGCTTTTCACAAGACCAACCGCGGTGGCGACATCACCTTTCACGGCCCGGGACAATTGGTAGGCTACCCAATTTTGGATTTGGACAATTTTTTTACCGACATCCACAAATACTTGCGTTTTTTAGAAGAGGTGATCATTCTAACTCTGGGAGATTTTGGAATCCAAGGCGCGCATAGCGATGGTGAAACTGGTGTGTGGTTGGATATAGACACCCCAGTTGCGAGAAAAATATGCGCCATGGGGGTTAGGGCCAGCCGATGGGTGACCATGCATGGCTTTGCCTTAAACGTAAATACAGATTTATCTTATTTTGACCATATCGTCCCCTGCGGGATACAAGGAAAAGGAGTCACTTCTCTCTCCAAAGAATTAAAAAAAGAGGTGGACACTGAAAGGGTTAAAGCGCAGCTTATCCATCATTTTTCTGAACGCTTCGAGGCAGATGTCACTCGTTAATCTCATAGATGATTAGACTGTTGTCCTCCGAGGCGACAACCATCTCCAGCGACTTGTCTTTATCACTGTTGTCGAGCTCTGCTGCAGAGTTTCCATATACAGGAAATCCAGACACTGGATTACCATTGCTGTAAAATAAATACACTTTTTGGGCAGAAGTATCGGTGGTGGAAAAATATAAGGTGTTGTTGCGATAAAATATTTTTGGTGGTGTGTAGTTTCCATAAGGGAGTTTTACTGGAATTCCCTTGATGTTGAGTGTGTTTTCAGATAGGGTTACCAAAGTTTTGGTGGTGGCATCAATGCGGTGGGTGGGGGCCAACTTTAAAGGAGAAGTGACTTTATTTCCCTGGCCGTCCACTTGGATGAGGTTTCCTGCTTTATCAGTGGTGGCAAAAGTATTGAGATATGAAAAAATGGGATTGCCGCTAAAGTCGATACTGCCCTTGACTGCCAACCGATCTGACCCTTGACGGGAAACGACTTTAAGGGTTTTATTTTCTAAGGGGATTAGGATATAGTCTTTGCTTTGCAGTCGGATGTGTTTGGGTGCGCTATGGATCTTCGAATTTACTTTTTTAAGGGAAAAACCGTTGACTTTTTTTCCACGGTTGTCATACATAAAAAGCGACTGATCTTGGGCGACCAAAAAACGGTAATTCCGGTTGTTGTCATAGTCGAAAACAGAGAGTGGAAGTGGATGGGTGCTTTTGGGAAGTTTGATGTCAAAAGGGTTGACAATTTTCCCATTGCGGTCTATGACCATCAGCCTTTCTGCTGTTCTAAACGCCAATTGAAAACGCCTGTTTTTATAAAGGTCTACTTGGTGTACTTTCCCGATGATGGGTCCTGGAAGTTGTTTTTTCCAAAATAATTTTCCAGTGTTGGAAAACAGATAAAGGACATTGTTTTGGTCTTGAATCACCGCGTCCATGCCTTTTTTTCGATGGTTTTTAAACCACTGCGGAGCCGACAGGGCTGGACTGTCGAGTTCCATGGTGTAGGCATTATTGACCTTTCCCTTTGCTGTTTTCCCCTGATTTTTTTCTACCAACAAGTGCAAATGGGTAAAACTGGCTTCGCCAACCCCCTGAAAGGCAACATAAGGATAACCCACCAAAGGAAGGTCTTTGATTTTTTCTGGGCCATTATTTTTTGACCAGTGTTTTGACAGATTTTTGGTATTGCCAACCCACAAAAAGGAGTGTTCGTCGGAGAGTTGCGCTTTGAGATTCAGATAGCCGGGATTGCGTTCTAATGTATTTCCGTCTTGGTAATTCCCGAGTATATTTTTTAGACCAGCTTCCGATTCACTCAGCAGCAAAAGGTTTTCGTGCCAGGCTCCCCATTGGGGTTGTAAAGGATCTCCAAAAATTCTCAGTAAAGCGGTCAGGTCACTGGGAAGTGTGATTTTACTGTAGGAGAAATTGCGGTATTTTTTTGAGTCCCCTGCCACGCTAACAAAAGAGGGAAAAAGGTCTTCCATTTCGTCTATTCTAAAAACGACGGATTGGTCTTTTTCAGTTTTGATCCATCCGATTTCATTGAAGTTTAGCTTAGAGAAATCTATTTGTTGTGCAGGTAAGTTGATACGGCGCACCAAGCGTTTGAAATTGACTTCCAGTTCCGCTAGGTCGTCAACGGGTAGATTGAGAAAAGCCACAAAGTTTGAGGGGACCACCTTGGAGAGAGTTCCCACTTGAGGTTTTTGATTTCTCAACAAGTTTAATCCGCCGGGAATGGAATCATTCAGAAAGACAACCCCGTTGAGGCTAAACCCGTTTTCCGCGACTTCTAAACCCATTTCTAACCAATCTTGACCGGTATCGGGGAAAAGGGGAGTGTTGGGAAAAAACCTTCTCAGGAGCCTATCGGTTTGGGACTGTACTAAGAAATTAGCACTCAGATCGTTATTCATGCTCTCGGCCAGTTCGTAGAATGCAGTACTGCTGATTCCTCTTTGCTGATTTTGAAAATTTCGGATTCCATTTTCAATGACGAGTTGGGATTTAGAAAGCATATTGAAGTCTCCCATTTGTGCGGTGTAGAAGGTTTTTCCGCCTTTGTCGATGATCCCTATGTGCTGGCCGCTATATTCCCTGCTGCTGTCATAGCGCATCACACTATCGTTGAGGTTTTTCTTTAGAATAAGCCCTACTACATTGTCGTTTTTTCCAATGGGAGTAACAAAAAATACTTGAGGACAGCTGCCATTTGAGGGCCGAATGTTTTTTATCGTATTCTGTAGCGATTTATCGAGCTTAAAAATTTGTGATAAAAGTGGTGAGTTATTCATGGACAGACTGTCATTCACCTGGAGGACAATACTGGTGTTTTGAGGAATCATATCAATAAGGCTTACTTCCTTTTTATTTTTTGGGGCGCAACCCACTGCAGCGCAAACAAGAAGTAGGAGAAAAAGTCTTTTCATTATGTCCCCAAAAGTATTAATTCAATTTGGCCCATTAAAGCCTTCCAGAATATTTAATTCCACCGACTTTTCAACATTGGTTTTTGTTTTACAAAGGAAGGGACAACTGTGCTGGTAGTAACTGAAATGATTTCCTGTGATAGGGGGTGACTCCAAAATCGGCAATGGCTTTGCGGTGGCTTTTGGTAGGGTAACCTTTATTTTGTGCCCAGCCATATTGTGGAAATTCGTTGTGAATTTTTTTCATGTAATCGTCTCGGTAGGTTTTCGCCAAAATAGATGCAGCGGCGATATGGCGGTATTTGCCGTCTCCTTTGACAACACATTCGTAGGGGATATTGTCTAACGGTTTAAATCGATTGCCATCTACTGCGATAAAATGGGGCGTTATATGGAGTTGGGACAGCGCCAAGTGCATGGCTTTTATACTTGCATTGAGGATGTTGATTTGGTCAATTTCTTCGGGGGAAATATGGACATAGGAAAAGGCAATTGCGCTTTTTTCAATCTGGGGTCGTAGGGCATCGCGTTGATTTTCAGTCAGTTTCTTAGAGTCGTTGAGGAGCGGAAGATCAAAGTCTGGGGGCAGGATCACAGAAGCTGCAGTAACTGGCCCTGCCAAGCATCCCCTTCCGGCCTCATCCGTTCCGGCTTCTGTATGTGAGGTAATTTGACCTAATAACATCCCTTACATTCGTGTGTGTTTGTTCCCCCAAATTAAGTACAATTATTTTAACTTCGCATCAAATTCATCTCCATGAAGCCATTATTCTCAGTTTTTATGCTTTTGGTCTCTTTGTTGTCTTTTGGACAAGAAAACACCGAAGCCAAAGCTGAGAACGTCCCCTCCCCAAACATTATGGAGATCAAGGGTTTTTCGGTCACAGAGGAAGTAGTAAGCGATAGTTTGACAGTCGCTAATGATATTATTGATGTAGCGGCACCTCCAGTAATCAGTCGATTGGATTCTCTGATGTTTCTGTCATTCTATTTTTCTAAACCTGTGGTGTTAAAAAATATTGTCTTAGATACCCTTTCAAAGGAAACAGATTCCCTTTCCGATATACCTCCGTTGCTATTTCGCTATATGAAAGACGTTGCGGTAGATCACGATGCCAAGCAATTAATGGGAACCCTATTCATAGCACTATTGGACTCTTTTTCATTAGAAAGAACCCAATACGAACGCCGTTTGAGAAAATTGAGGGCCTTGGCGCCCAGACCGATTAAAGAGATGGATGAGGTAACCATTGAGGACTACAAAATATTTTATTCAGATGGGAGGGTGAGCCACCTTGACACCACCTTGACAGTACATAAAGACTATCTATTCAACTATCTGCGGCGTGATTTTTTTGAATTACTTCCCTTTGCCAATTCTGGGGAAACCTATAACAGACTGGGATATGATTTTCAGGATCAAAAAATCACACCTCAAATTGGCGCGCGAGCCAAACACTATGGCTATCTAGAAGAGGAGGAAATTCCCTATTTCGAGGTGCCATCGCCGTTAACGGAATTGTTTTTTAAAACAGTGTTTGAACAGGGGCAAATGGTAGATGCCCTAATCACCGTAAACCCCAGTTCCAGACTCAATTTAACTTTTGCTCACAAAGCTTTTCGGTCTTTGGGAAAGTACATCAACACCTTGGGAGGAGGCACCAATCTGCGTTTTGCTTCTCAGTTTACGTCTAAAGATTATCGTTATCGACAACGTCTACATTTCGTTGCTCAGCGGTTAGAAAATGAAGCCAACGGTGGGCTGGACTCATTAAATGTTTACTATTTTGAAAAAGCAGTAGATGAGCTGGAGTACGACGGTTTTTTGGATCGGTCGCGGCTGACCAATAACATTCAAGCAAACAATACTTTGGTGGGCCGAAGGTATCATTTGGACCATCAATATGACTTGAAGTTGGGCGGACACGATAAAATGATGAATTATGAAAGACCTAAGGCCTTGACTCTGGGGCACAAGATCACTTACGAGGCGAAACATTTTATTTATAACAACACTTCCGGAGGTACTTTCTTTGGAACGGTCTCTGGTAACTCCAATTTTGGAATCCGCTCGACATTGGATGCTATGGATAATGAGGTTTATGGGGTCTTAAACAAAAAAAAATTAGGAATAGTCCGCGCAGGCCTTCGTTTTATTCAATGGGATTACAAGATTCCTTTACCTAACAACAATACAGATTCCGATGCCCCACTAAATACCGGGCCCTATCCCATAGCCATTCAGGCAAATCAATTGGCACTTACAGGACAATGGGAAAAAACTTTATTGAAATTTAAAGTCAAAGGAACGGCCTACCTATCGGGCTTGAAAGAATATGCGAGTCAGTTCGTTTCTGTTTCTATCAGTAAAGAATTTAAAAATGGAATGTCCACTGAGGCGCGCATAAGTGTGAGGTCTCAGGCCCCTAATTTTAATTTTTACCTGCACCGCAGTAACTACTCGGAATACAACTGGTACAACCCTGGATTAAATAACCAGTCGATAAATTCTCTAAAATTTTCTTTGGGCCATCCCAAGTGGGGTACCCTGGACGGTCAATATGAATTGTTAGATCATTATAGCTATTTTAGAAATATAGAACCCCAAACGATCACTACCCTATTTGGCCCTTTTACCCCTAAAAAAGAGGAGGAGTTGATTGTTGCCCCTGCACAATATGAGGGAACGATTCAGTACCTCAAGCTTCGGTTTTCTCAACAGTTGGATTTCTGGAAGTTTTCACTGGCAAACACCGCCCAGTATCAGCAAGTAAACCACAATGGTGGCGCGGACGATTTTAAACCGTTGAATGTTCCCGAGTGGAATGTGAGGAGCTCTTTTCTTTTTTCAAGTCAACTCTTTAACAGGGCGCTTTATATTCAAACAGGGTTAACGGCACAGTATTTCACCAAATATTTCGCGGACCGTTACAGTGCACACCTGGGGGAATTTGCTGCCCAAAACCACACTGAAATTGGAGCGTTTCCTAGGCTTGATTTTTTTATCAACGCGAAAATACAACAGACGAGATTGTTTGTTAAGTACGAACACTTTAACAGCGATAGCACGGGCTATAATTACTATTCGGCTCCTTTTACCCCCTACCGTGACGGCCTGATTCGTTTTGGGTTGGTTTGGAATTTCTTTCAGTAATTGGGTTCCCCAATAAAAAGAGGGTTACCGTGATTTTTGAAGTTAAAAAAGGGCCTTTGAGCCCTTTTTTGTTTAGAATAAACCTGCGATTAAACGGCAATCAAATCACCTGCAATATTTTTTTTAGGCAATTCAGAGCTGCCCATTAGGTAGTTGTCGATTTGGTGTGCTGCCTCTCGTCCCTCTGAAATTGCCCAAACGATAAGAGATTGCCCACGTCGTGCATCGCCAGCAGTGAAAATATTGGGTTTGTTGGTTTGGTATTGATTTTTTCCCATTATATTTCCTCTGGGATCATAGGTCAGACCAAATTGGTCAGGAAGGGATTGTTCGGGTCCTGTGAACCCTAATGCCAATAGGGCAAGTTCACAAGGCCATTCTTTTTCAGAACCCATAATTTCTATAAGTTGGGGTCGTCCCCCAGGAATTTTTTTCCATTCTACCTCCACGGTTTTCAAGCCTTTTAGGTTTCCTTTCCCGTCCCCGATAAACTCTTTGGTCAAAATGCTCCAAGCTCTTTTACTGCCTTCCTCGTGAGAGGAGGTTGTTTTCAATTTAAAGGGCCAGTAGGGCCATGGGTTCTCTTCCGTCCTTCCCTCTTCAGGTTTAGGCATGATCTCGAAGTTAGTCACGCTTTTGGCGCCTTGGCGATTAGAAGTACCGATACAATCGGATCCGGTATCACCTCCGCCAATGACGATTACGTTTCGATCCTTGGCATGGAATTCGACCTGTAGTTTGCGTTGCCCATCCACTACTTTATTGTTATGGGGTAAAAAATCCATGGCTTGGACCACACCTTTTAAATCAGCTCCTGGGATAGGGAGTGACCGCTTAACGGAAGCTCCAGTGCAAATTACTACTGCATCAAAGGCGTCTTCTAGTTCTTCAGCACTGATGGTTTTGCCTACTTGTGCGTTACATTTGAATTCGATTCCTTCGGCTTCAAGGATTTCAAGGCGACGGTCTATTACATTTTTTTCCATCTTAAAATCGGGAATACCATAACGCAGTAACCCTCCGATCTTGTTATCTCTTTCAAAAACAGTTACCGTGTGACCGGCGCGGTTGAGCTGTTGAGCAGCGGCCAAGCCAGCAGGCCCAGAACCGATAACAGCAACCGTCTTACCCGTTCTGTGGGTAGGGGGTTTAGCTTTTATCCATCCTTCAGAAAACCCTCTTTCTACGATGTATTTCTCAATCAGTTCTATAGACACTGGTGGGTTAATGATACCCAATACACATGCCTCTTCACAAGGTGCTGGACACAAGCGACCAGTAAATTCGGGGAAGTTGTTGGTGCTGTGAAGGATGCCAAGTGCTTTTTCCCATTCGTTTTTGTGTACAGCATCATTAAAATCTGGGATTAAATTACCCAATGGACAACCACTGTGACAAAAAGGTACACCACAGTCCATACATCTACCTCCTTGTTCTTGTAACTCCTCATCCTTTGGAGCAACTGTAAATTCTTTGTAATTCTGAATACGCTCCTTGGGCGCTAAGGTAGGCTCCTTAATTCTGTCGTATTCCATAAATCCTCTCAATTTTCCCATAATCAGTCAACTTTTACTTCCTCTTTTTCTTTTTCTAAAATTTCCAATGCCTTCTTATAATCTGTAGGCATAACCTTTATAAAGTTCTTTCTGGTTTTATCCCAGTTCTCAAGGATATTTTTGGCCCTATTACTATTTGTATATTCAACATGATTCTTGATTAAATCCTGAACTTTATCGAGATCCTTTTCTGTTAGGTCTTCCAACTCTACCATTTCTAGGTTGAACTTCCTATCATCAAAAGTTCCATCATCACTAAATAAATAGGCAATCCCTCCACTCATTCCAGCAGCAAAATTCCTTCCGAAATCACCTAAAACAAGTGCAATTCCTCCTGTCATGTATTCACAGCCATGGTCACCAATACCCTCAACAACAGCCTTTGCACCTGAGTTTCTAACACAAAATCTTTCTCCAGCAATACCATTGACATAAGCCTCTCCACTGGTGGCTCCATACAGAGAGACATTCCCTGTAATGATGTTCTCATGAGAGACAAATGTTGCTTTTTCAGGAACCTTAGCTATTATTGTCGCACCAGACAATCCTTTTCCAAAGTAATCATTTGTAGTTCCTGTTATTGTCATCTTGATACCGCTAGCAGCAAAACAACCAAAACTTTGTCCTGCAGTACCTTCGAAATTTAAAGTGAGAGTGTCTTTAGGTAAACCTTCAGCTCCATGAAGTTTAGATATTTCGTTGCTAATTATAGTACCTACTGTTCTATCAGTATTTCTTAAATTATAAGCTAGAGTTTGAGGTGTTTTGTTAAAGATAGCTTCTTTTGAATCATTTAAAATTTTAAAATCTATTACCTTATGCAGATTATGATTTTGAGGTTCTGTATTTCTCTCTATTAAAGATCCTGAATTTCTAGGCTTATGTAGAATAGAGGAGAGATTAAGACCTTTTGCCTTGTAATGACCAATTGCTTTATTCATATTGAGCTTTTGAGATTGTCCAACCATCTCGTCAACTTTTCTAAACCCAAGGCTAGCCATAATTCCCCTGAGTTCTTCAGCCACAAAATACATGAAGTTGATAACATGTTCAGGTTCTCCTTTAAAATTCTTCCTTAACTCTGGGTCCTGCGTTGCAATTCCAACGGGACATGTATTTAAATGACATGCTCTCATCATTATACATCCACTAGCAATCAATGGAGCAGTCGAAAACCCAAATTCTTCAGCACCTAAAAGACATGCAATAGCCACATCTCTTCCTGTTTTCATCTGTCCATCGCATTCTAGAACAACTCTACTTCTCAAATCATTTAAAACTAAAGTTTGTTGAGCTTCTGCGATACCTAGTTCCCAGGGTAAACCGGCATGTTTTAGAGAGGTCAAAGGAGAAGCCCCAGTGCCACCGTCATAACCAGAAATTAGAATAACATCAGCTTTAGCCTTTGCAACTCCTGCAGCAATTGTCCCTACTCCTACTTCTGAGACCAGTTTTACATTAATTCTTGCATCTCGGTTAGCATTTTTTAAGTCATAAATTAACTGAGATAAATCCTCAATTGAATAAATATCGTGGTGAGGTGGTGGAGAAATTAAACCGACATAGGGAGTGGAATTTCGGACAGATGCAATGTAGGGATTTACCTTTGGGCCAGGCAATTGACCTCCCTCGCCTGGCTTAGCACCTTGTGCCATCTTAATTTGAATTTCTCTTGCAGAGCTCAAATAATGACTTGAAACTCCGAATCTTCCTGATGCAACTTGTTTTATTGCAGAGTTTTTCCAATCACCATTTTTTTCTGGGATAAATCTTTTAATGTCTTCACCTCCTTCACCAGAATTACTTTTACCACCGATTTTATTCATAGCAATTGCTAAGTTTTCATGAGCCTCTTGGCTTATTGATCCTAAAGACATGGCACCGGTTTTAAATCTTTTAACAATCTCTGTCCAAGGTTCAACCTGGTCTATGGGAATTGGGTCAAAACTTGAAAATTCGAAAAGACCCCTTAAGGTCATTAGCTTTTCGTTTTGGTCATTAATTAATTTTGCAAAAGTTTCGTATTTGTCAAAGCTTTTATTTTTTACAGCTTGTTGTAGAGAGGCTATTGTTGAAGGGTTTACAGCATGAGCCTCTCCATCTCTTCTCCACCTGTAATCACCCCCAATTTCTAGTGGGAGACCAATGTTAGATTCATGAATATATGCTTTAGAGTGTCTTTTATTAATCTCTTTTTCAACTTGATATAAACCAATTCCTTCAATTCTGGTCGGTGTATTTGTAAAATATGTATTAACAAATTTATGATTTAGACCTAGTGCCTCAAAAATTTGGGCACCTCTGTAGGAATTTAAAGTTGAAATCCCAATTTTGTTCATCACTTTTACTATTCCTTTAGCAATTGCTTTATTGAAGTTGTTAATTGCCTTCTCAACAGAAATATCATGAATCATTTCATTATTGACTTGGTAGGAGATAATTTCATTGACCATATACGGATTAATAGCACTTGCACCGTAACCAAAAAGTAGGGCAAAATGATGCGGTTCTCTTGGTTCTGCAGATTCAATAATTATTCCAAATTCAGATCTTTTTTTCAAACGCTTAAAATGATTTTGAACATGAGATGTTGCAAGTAAAATAGGGATTGGAGCAAGTGAAGGAGAAACACCTTTGTCAGAGAGTATTATTAAATTTACTCCCTTTGAAATTTCTTTTTCGATTTCGGAAACAACGTCTTCTAATGCAGCTTCTATTCCATTTAAACCTAATTGTACCTCATATAGAACTGATATTTTAGCTGTTTTAAAGGAATTATTATCCAACGAATTAATTTTCTGTAGGTCTTCATTTGAAATTATTGGGTTTTCAATATGAAGTTTTTTAGCATGATTAGATGATAATTCAAATATGTTGAATTCTTTTCCGACTGTAATACTTGTGTCTGTAACGATTTCTTCTCTAATACCATCCAGAGGGGGGTTTGTAACTTGAGCGAATAGCTGTTTGAAATAATTAAAAAGAAGCTGTGGCTTGTCAGACAATACGGCTAAAGGAGTATCTACTCCCATGGAACCAATAGCTTCTTTTGCGTTCAATCCCATTGGAGTAATGATTATTTTCAAATCTTCTTGAGTATAACCAAAAATCCTCATTCTTGTTTCAAAGTCTTCTTTTTCGGATTTCTCACTTTTTTTAATGTAGGGAATGTCTTTTAATGAAAGCAAGTTTTCTTTAAGCCAATCCCTGTAGGGCATCTTGGAGATGATTGTATTTTTTATCTCATCATCTTCAATAATTCTTCCTTCATCCATATTAACGAGAAACATCTTTCCAGGCTCAAGTCTTCCATGAGTTTCAACATTTTCAGGTTTAATTTCTATGACACCTGTTTCAGATGACATCACTACATATCCATCCTTAGTAACAGTATATCTTGAGGGTCGCAATCCATTTCTATCAAGCAAAGCCCCAATATATTTTCCATCAGTAAATGGAATTGAAGCAGGACCATCCCAGGGTTCCATTAAACATGAATTAAATTTGTAGAAATTTTTTTTATTGGGGCTCATTGCGGGGTCTTTTTCCCAGGCCTCGGGCACCATCATCATCATTACCTCTGGCAAAGATCTGCCCGTTGCCAAAAGTAGCTCTAGAGCCATATCCATAGAACAGGAGTCAGACTTACCAGGCAAAACTATTGGAAGCATACTTTTAATATCACTGCCAAATGCCTCACTCTTAAGGAGTTCCTCTCTAATTTTCATTCGACTAAAATTCCCTTTGTAAGTATTGATTTCACCATTGTGACACATGTACCTGAAAGGCTGAGCAAGGTCCCAAGTTGGGAAAGTATTTGTAGAAAATCTTTGATGAACTAGAGCAAGTCTAGTTATAACTCTAGGGTCCGATAAATCCTGATAATAACCTTTAATATCTTCAGGAATCAATAAACCTTTATAAATTATTGTTCTAATTGAAAGACTTGGTAAATAAAAATAAGAACTTTGTGATAGTTTTGAATTTATAATGATATTTTCAGAAATCTTTCTTGCACAAAATAATTTGTTATTAAATTGACGATCAGACATCTTTTGATCTTCCTTGCCGACAAAAACTTGCATTATTCTTGGTTCAGTTTGTGAAGCTATTTTACCAACAACCTCTGTTTTTACTGGAACTTTTCTCCAGCCCAAAACACTTAATTTTTGTTTTTTAAATTCGGATTCTAAAACTCCCATGCAATAAGACATTTGATTACCTTTTTTTGGTAAAAAAACCATTCCCACTGCGTATTCATTTGCATTAGGTATATCGAAACTACATTCTTCTTTTAAAAAATCGTGGGGAATTTCTATTAAAATACCCGCACCGTCTCCAGTTTTTCCATCAGCACTGACAGCTCCTCTGTGTTCAAGACAATCAAGAATGTCGAGAGCTTTGTGTATTATATTATTGGTCTTCTTTCCCTGAAGACTACAAATAAATCCGGCTCCACAGTTGTCGTGCTCGAATTCTGGAGAATATAATCCTTGTTTAGCTGGTAACATTGGTAATAATTTCTTTTAAAAGGAACTTCAAATTTAATTGTTTAATACATATGCTCAAACCTTTGTCAATTACATTAAAACACAATTATCAAATTGTGAATTTTGGCTTTAAATTTTATTATATTTATAATGTTTAGATTGTTTTGCTAATTTATTTTTAAAACACATTTACTAACCATCAACCTAAACCAGTTGAGCAAACCGAGGAAGTCCAAAACGTTTTATTCAATAGGGTGCATGTCAGGAACCTCCACGGATGGTACAGACCTTGCCTACGTTAAATTTACTCAAGCTGAGCTTTGGCAATTTGAAATGTTAATTACAGCAACCATCGATTACGATGAGGACTGGAGAATGAAGCTTTCAAATGCGACAAAACTACCGCCAGCAGAAATGAACATCTTGAATATTGAATATACGGATTATCTGGGGAGGATTATACATCATTTCATTAAAAAAAATAAAATTAAAACCTTGGACTTTGTCGCCTCTCACGGTCATACTGTTTTCCACCAGCCAGAGCAGGGGATTACACTGCAAATAGGCAATCTCAGCGATTTGGCCGATCGTACGGCTTTTCCTGTGGTGTGTGATTTTCGTATTCAGGATTTGGAATTGGGGGGGCAGGGAGCTCCTTTGGTTCCCGTTGGCGATGCTGCGCTGTTTGGGCAACACGCCGCTTGTCTAAATTTAGGAGGTTTTTCCAACTTAAGTCTGCTTGAGGAAGAAACCCTTATTGCGTATGATATTTGTGCAGTAAACACTGTTTTGAACGACTTGTCAAGTCGGGAGGGTTTGGCTTATGATGCCCAAGGAGAATTGGCAGCGCGTGGGTTTTTAATTCCTGAATTGTTCGCCCAATTGGAGCAGTTAGATTTCTATTCTTCCCCGCACCCAAAATCTTTGGGTATCGAGTGGGTTGAGCAGTTTGTATATAAAATCATTGAAAGATGGACCCATGCATCAACCGCTGACTTATTGCATACTTACACCCTCCACATTGCTGATCAAATTTCAAGATGTCTCCCCCACCAAGGGAGCGTGTTGGTGACAGGAGGGGGAACCCACAACACCTTTTTGATGTCTGAAATAAAAAAGCGTTCCTGCTGTGAGATTGTAATTCCAACAAATAACATAATTGATTTTAAGGAAGCTTTGATTTTTGCTTTTTTAGGATTACTCAAGTGGCAGGGAGAGGACAACTGTCTTTCAAGTGTAACGGGTGCCACTGAGAACCACTCGAGCGGAAAAATATTTCACCCAAATTCAATTATTGAATGAGATAATTTTTACATTGAAGCCGTTTTAGAAAAAAACAAAAACAAATCAATGGAAATTATCCTTATCAGTATTTTTGTGCTGGGCTATCTTGCCATAACTTTAGAACACACTTTAAAAATCGATAAGTTAATCCCTGCATTGATCATGATGGCTTTGCTCTGGGGATTAATTTCTATAAATCACCTGCCTGTTTTTGAAGTAGACACCTTCAATAAAGCACTAAAACCCTCGAAGATAGACAAAATTTTATTGCACCACTTGGGTAAAACTGCAGAGATAATAATTTTCTTAGTCGGCGCAATGACAATAGTTGAAATTATTGATTATTTCAACGGTTTTGCCACTATAAAAGGTTTTATTAAAACAAGATCTAAAAAAGGGCTGTTATTCATTTTTTCCATTTTAGCTTTTGTTTTGTCCGCTATAATTGACAACCTAACGGCTACCATTGTATTGATTACAATTTTACAAAAAGTAATTAAAAATCGTGATACAAGATTGTGGTTTTCGGGGCTTATTATAATTGCCGCGAATGCTGGTGGAGCGTGGTCTCCAATCGGAGATGTCACCACCACTATGCTGTGGATAGGGTATAAGGTAACGACTTTTAAATTGATTCAATTTTTACTTCTACCCTCGCTATTGTCTATGCTTGTGCCGGTGCTCTTTGCGTCGTATTTACCCGCTTTTAAGGGGGACGTAGCCGAAGTCATAGACGACGAGGAAATCAAAATAAATGCGTATGGTTCCACCATGCTTTACATTGGTCTTTCTGCCATTGTTTTTGTTCCTGTATTTAAGACTTTGACCCATTTGCCCCCCTATATTGGGATGATGCTATCCCTTGCTGTTGTCGCCACTTTTGCTGAATATTACACCGGTGCGAAATTCAGTATGAGCTCTATTGACAAGGATCACGACAGTAGTTCTGACCACAGTGCAGTGCACAGCTCCTTGTCCAAGATCGAGCTGCCAAGTATTCTATTTTTCTTAGGGATTTTACTTGCCGTGGCCGCACTGGAGTCCTTGGGTATGTTGTTTGAATTTGCCGACCTCATTACGGTTGTTGTTCCCAATTCAGATGTTGTGGTGATCTTGTTGGGTATGGCCTCAGCCATCATCGATAATGTTCCCCTGGTGGCCGCCAGTATGGGGATGTTTTCTGAATTAACAGACGATCCTTTATGGCATTTTATAGCCTTTTCCGCAGGAACAGGCGGGAGTATGTTGATCATTGGTTCAGCGGCAGGCGTGGTGGCCATGGGGATGGAAAAAATTAATTTCTTCTGGTATCTTAAAAAAATTTCTTGGTTGGCTTTTGTAGGATTTTTCGTTGGATCAATTACCTTTATGTTGATGCGAAACTTTTTTTTTTAAAGACGTAAATTTTTTTAATTCCAAATCGTTTTAATAATAAATATATGCGATGATTTTAAACCAAGACACTCCACTGCAAGAAGAAAAAACTCTATCGCTTATCGCGTTAATTCAAGACGGAGGATTGGGGGGGCAGATCATCATCGGTTTACTTTTCTTTTTATTGATTATCGTTATTTACATTTATTTTGAACGTCTGTTTGCCATCAAATCGGCGTCAAAAATCAGCCCCAATTTTATGGCCCAAATAAAAACTTACGTGTTGAATGATAAAATTGATGGGGCACAGGCCTTGTGTTTGAGCGAAAACAAACCAGTAGCACGACTGATTGCAAAGGGCTTGTCTCGGATTGGCAGACCATTGGAGGACATAAGTACAACAGTGGAAAATGCAGGGAGACTTGAGATTTACAAATTAGAAAAAAATGTCAGTATTTTGGCAACTATCGCAGGTGCAGCCCCCATGATTGGTTTTTTGGGGACAGTAATCGGTATGATTATCTCCATTTTTGAAATTTCCAATGCTGGAGGGAACATCGACATGCAGTTGTTGTCAAATGGTCTTTACACTGCCATGACGACTACGGTTGCTGGCCTGATTGTCGGGATTGTAGGATACATCACCTACAATCATTTGGTGGTAAAAACCAATAAGGTAGTTTACCAAATGGAGTCAACCTCCTTGGAGTTTTTTGATCTTTTGAATGAACCTGCATAAATGAATCTCAAAGGAAGAAATAAAATTACTCCCGAGTTCAGCATGTCCTCTATGACGGATATCGTTTTTCTTTTATTGATTTTTTTTATGATCGCTTCCACTTTGGCTAAAAATTTGGACACCATCGATGTTAAACTGCCCCAAGCCAAAGGAAAAACGGAAAGTAGGAACTCAGTTTCCATAACCATTAACAACCGCTCCCAATTTTTTATAGACTCCAAACAGATTTCCAAAAATCGAATTGCGAAAGAATTGATTGCTGCCTTAGCCAATTCCACTGCTCCTGCAGTTGTATTAAGAGCTGAGGAAAAGGTTCCCATTGACGAAGTTGTATATGTGATGAACATTGCCAATAAAAATAGTATTAAAGTGGTTTTGGCGGTAGATGCACCATGAAATATCTTAACACTCCCCACGAAAAAAAATCGGCTGTGATTACAACCGTAATTGCAATTTTATTGATTTTGTTGTTTTTTCTGTTGGGTTTGAAATACTATGACCCACCCATTACATTTGGAATGGAGGTCAACTTAGGTACCACAGCCCGGGGCAATGGTAAAACACCCCCTCCAAAAGCCGAATTCACAAATTCGACTCCTCAACCCGCCCCCAAAAAATCGCCCACAAAAGTGCTAACAAAAAAGAATACAGCGCCCGAAACAGTCACCGAGGAGCAGAGTGATGTTGCTGTTCCTCCAGAGGAACCAAAAAAAAATCCCCCTCCTACAAAAAAGGTGATTGAAAAAGTAACTCCCCCTAAACCCAAAGTGGATGAATCAACCAAAAACATACTCTCCAATTTGGTAAATCAAAAACAACTCCAAGAAAAGGAGACATACCAGGGAGAGGGTGATGACCGGGTAGCAGGCGACAAAGGAAAAATAGAAGGGAACCCGTATGCCATCACTTACTTTAATTTGGCAAGACCTGGCGGAATGGGGAAAGGTTTCGGACTCAATGGACGCCGACTGGAGTCTCGCGGAAAAGTAGTGCAAGAATGCAATCAGGAGGGGGTGGTTGTGGTCAGAATTACAGTAGATAGAAAAGGGGATGTAATCCAAGCAGAACCAGGGGTTAAAGGGTCGACCAATACCCATCCATGTTTACTGAAGCCAGCAAAGGAAACAGCGCTGCTCCACAAGTGGTATTCAGACACAAAAGCACCTGCCTTGCAAGTAGGCTTTGTGGTAATACAGTTTAAATTGGGGGAATAATTGAAAAAATACGATGATATATTGCGTTGGATGCTGTCCCAACTTCCGATTTACCAGCAAAAGGGAAGCCAAGCCTATCGCCCTGACCTCAGGAGAATGCAAGCCTTCTGTGCTCACTTAAATCACCCTGAAAATAAAATCAAAACGGTGCACATTGCAGGGACCAATGGAAAGGGCTCCACCGCTCACATGATCGCTTCGGTTTTACAAGAGGCGGGATATCGAGTAGGTCTCTACACTTCTCCCCACCTCACGGATTTTAGAGAGCGAATTAAAATTAATGGAAAGCAAATCGACAAGCAATACATCACATCTTTTGTGACTTGTCACCGGACATATTTTGAGGCCAATGGACTTTCTTTCTTTGAAATGACCGTGGGTTTGGCGTTTAAGTATTTTTTTGATAAAAAAGTAGATTTTGCTATAATTGAAGTGGGTATGGGAGGCCGGTTAGATGGCACCAATTTGATTAACCCAGAACTCTCTGTAATCACCAATATAGGCTTTGATCACATGCAGTTTTTAGGCAATACTTTGCCAGCAATTGCAAAAGAGAAGGCTGGTATCATTAAACCTGAAATCCCAGTCGTTATCGGTGAAACGCAAAAGGAAACCCAAAGTGTCTTTGAGGAAAAAGCTGAGCGTTTGAATTGCCCGATAATTTTTGCAGATCAGCAAAAAGCTGTTCATATGAATTCGGATCTTAAGGGAGCCTATCAGTTGAAAAATATACAGACATCTGTTGTTGCACTTCGTGAACTTCAGCTCCCTTTATCAACCATTAAAAAGGGTTTAAAGAAGGTGGTCCCCAATACCGGAATTCGGGGCCGGTGGCAAGTGATGAACACAAGCCCCCTGACCATAGCAGATGTTGCCCACAACAAAGAGGGTCTTAACTTTGTTATTCCACAAATAAAGGCAGAAAACTACGATCAGCTCCACTTAGTATTGGGTTTTGTCAATGATAAGGCAGTGGGGCAATTACTGCAGTTGTTTCCAGCAGATGCTCTTTTTTATTTTGCAGCTCCTGATATTCCAAGAGCGTTTCCAGTTATAATATTAGAGGAGATTGCTAGCAAAAAGAATTTAAATTTTAAAACCTTTTCCTCTGTTGGTGAGGCCCTGTCTAATGCACAATCTATTGCAGGAACGGGAGACTTTATTTATGTAGGTGGGAGCACTTTTGTGGTGGCAGAGGTTGTTTAATGTTTTATATTTGGTCATTATAATTATTGATTTATATGGATTTATATGAGGAGCTGGTCAAAAAAAACCCTGGGAATGGTTCTGTAAATGAGTACAGGTACCTTGGTGCGTTAATAAAAAAATATGCTCCTGGAAACCTTCTGGTTTTTAGCGTAGGAAAAGACAGTAATCTCTGGGTTACGTTGAATAAGAATGGAAACACTGTTTTTTGTGAAGATGTAAGAAAATGGATCAGATTAAGCAGAAAAATCACTCCGGAAATAAACATTGTTAAAGTTAATTACCGTACCAGGCTCAAGCAATGGAAGGAGTTGTTAGGTCAAGATAACAAATTGCAAATGCGATTGCCCGGTTTTGTTAAAAATACAGTTTGGGATGTTGTTTTTGTAGATGGTCCTAGAGGATATAATGATAAAGTTCCGGGTCGCATGCAAAGTGTTTTTTCCTCTGCGCAACTCAAAACAAGAAACCTATTGGTTCACGACTGTGACCGAGAGGTTGAAAAAACGTATTTTACAGAATACATAGGCAAACCCACGCATGTAGTTGAAAAGCTTTATCACAAAGAATTTGTACTCTAAAAAGAATTTTCAGTTTTACTCTTTTTTCTTTTTTTTCTTTTTTTTACTGACAGAATTAAGTGCTCAGTCATTTGAGATTTCAGTCTCTGGAGAAAAAATTCAGGTTTTTGAACAAAACGACCTCCCACAAGCCTTAGGGCTTTCAACCTATAAGTTCGCAAGAATACCCTACCGTGGAGAATCCCTTTCGATTAAAATCATGACAAACGAGTTTGATTTCCAAGACAATGATTGGTCAATTTCTCCGAAACGGTATAAAATTGAAGGCATCAAATCGGGGAATCAGTTGTCTTTTGATTTTGATCGTTTGGGGTATGTTGTAATCCGATTCAAACAAAACCAAGATTTTACAAAACGTCTGGTTCTTCTGTTTGAAGTGCCTGAGGTTCTTCCTGATGAGCGGGTGGACATTGTGGAGTCCTATGGCGTTGATAATACGGGAGAGAAAAACGAAACCGTGAAAATACAAGCGGCGCTGGATGACATATCGGGAAGTAATAAAACCCTTTATTTCCCTCCTGGGATTTATAAATCTTTTAAACTTGATTTTAGAAGTAACAGCCGTATTCATCTGAGTAAAAATTCAAGATTATTGGCAGATGCTGCTGCCCTTGAAAGCTATATTTCAGATAGTGAAACAAAAATCAATTGCTTTCTCAGAATAGAAGGGGTCGAAAATTTATCTGTATCTGGCTTGGGTATACTGGATGGGAATGGAACAAAAATGGTAGGCCTGTTACATCAAAAGCAATCGAAAATATTCAGTGGTATGAGGTTGATTTTAATCAACCGTTCCAAAAAAATAAAATTTGAAGGAGTGATACTCAAGGATGCTGCTCGATGGAATACCCATATCCTAAATGCTAAAGACGTTAGTTTTCTTTATTGTAAATTAATGAACAATCCGGTTGAAAATGAATACCTCGGAAGCTTGGACGGGTGGGATCCCGATAGTTCCTCTGATGTGAGGATCGAAAACTGTTTTGGATGGGCTGGAGATGATGCAGTGGCGATCAAATGCACTGGCGTGGGAAGCCAGGGTAGCGAGATTCCCAATGTCGACAGAATAACTATAAAGGGAAATGTGTTTTTAACTAAGAAAACAGGTCTAAAGATAGGAACAGAGACCCGATGTGCGCTCATGCAAAATATTGTTTTTGAAGATAATGAAATTATTGAATCTGATCGCGTAATGGGTATCAATGTAAGAGATGGTGCTTTGGTTTCCCAGGTATTGTTTAAAAATAATTATGCAGAATACTATTATCCAGACCGAAAACAGAATGGAATGAATTTTTATATCACCAGGAGAAATAAGGGTATTTCAGCCTTGGGAAAAATAAAGAACGTAATGATTGAGAATTGTACATTCGAACAAGCTTTTCCAAAAAGATTTTCGTTTTACAGACACTATACCGAAACAGAAACGAGTGATCTAAGTATCAATTTTAAAAACCTTATCATCGGAGGAAATAAAATTGAACTTTTGGATACCCTATATTTTGACCTCCAAAAAAATAATGCCGCTTTATTTTTTGAATAATTCCAAAAGGATAATCCTGAGAGTCTGGTCAATCGACCATTTAATAGTGATAAAAAAAGTACTTACGTTATAAATGAATAATGTTATATTTGCCAAGCAAAAAATGGGGCGCGTAGCTCAGTTGGTTCAGAGCACTTGGTTTACACCCAAGGGGTCAGGGGTTCGAATCCCTTCGCGCCCAC
>PBCE01000044.1 GCA_002716845.1 Flavobacteriaceae bacterium
CACAAATAATTTCTCAAATTCATTAGAATTTTTAAAATTCCTGACTGCTTTTCTTCTATACTCTAAAGCAACGTTAATATTATCCTCGTTGATCTCGGTGAGTGCAAGAATCATGTTGGGATCAAGTCTCAGGGCTGATCTATAGTCTTCCTTTGCCTCAATATACTCCTGGTTAAATTTGTGATTTTCAGCTGCTCTAAAAAATGTAATTGCCTTTGGGTTGTTAGAAGAGAGTGGAATGTTATGGTTCTTGGTTTCAGAATTTTCTTGTTTTTTGGCACAAGAACAGACAAGCAAAAGCATTACAGAAAATGCTGTGATAAATATATTTTTCATTAAGTAGTTAATAGTCAAACAGTTTTCAAACTGTTTATTATTTATGGTTAATTAAATGTACACCAATATAAAAAAAATCAGAAAGAAAACCACTGATTTAACCAAATATCTAATCCCGTTTCCTACAAATTTGAATTTAGTGTCTGCAATTGTCCCTGTAACGTAAGCCATTTGAGAGAGATGAACTTTGTATTCATCATCGTCATCCATCACATTTATTAGTTCATTTGAGTAGTTGCTTATTGAAGGCCAATTTTTTTGAACATCCCCAAAAAAAAGTGGAGAAGGTTTTGCTGAAATTTTTAACCTTGGCAAAAAACAACTTATGCAAGCGATAAAGGAACGAACAGTAAAAAAAATTCCTGGTAGTAATGCAAGAATTTTAAAATAAATCAATTTGTCCTCAAAGCTCCAACTATAAACGTTTTCTTCATCTAAAATGTCAACAGTGTAAGCAATGGTTAAAAAAATACTGTAAATGGAAACAATAATACTAGCTTTTAATTCAGCGTGCTTTATTTGATCATAATTATATTTGATCAGTTGCCAGTAATCATCGGTTATGAACTTATCAGAATCCATAGGTTATTATGCTTGTTGGGTGAATTAATATTTTTTCAATTTTATTTATTTACTGGTTTAACCAACGGTGTTTTCTAGATTTAAAAGCCTGTGAAAGTTAACAATTCAGTTAAAAGAAAAATATATTTTATAATGGTTAAATATTATATTTCAAATTTAGGTTAAAAATTTTATAATGATTGACTATATATATTTTTTTGATAATTTTAATATATGAAAAGAACATTTTTGATTGGATTTTTTATTACAAATATGACCTTGATGGGACAGTCCTCAATTGTAGATACCGAGGTTCACCTTCATAAAATTGACTCGGTTTTCCATCTTTTTTCAAACTTTATGGGAGATATTAAGAAAGGAAATATTGATATGTTAATTATCAGATCAAATATAACTATTGGATCAAGATTTAAAAATAATCTTTTTAGAATAACAGGAAGATACAATATGAATGACTTAGATGGAAAAAGAGTTTTAAAAACTACCACATATCAATTCAGGTATAATAGAATATTAAAGCACAACAGTATTTTTCTTTTTTACCAAAAGGGAAGTGATTTTAGATCATTTATGGATGATCGGGAATTGATTGGCGGTGGATACAGGGTAAATCTCATAAAGAAAAAAAAAGGGTATTTCGATTATGCTTTGGGCGCGATGTACGAATCTGAAAAATACCCTGCCTATAAATTTTTAGGAGAAAATTATGATGATCGTTCGGCTCAAAGGACAAGGTTTACATTAAATGTTTTTTCAAAAATCGACTTGACAAAAAACATAAAATCCTTTACAACCATATACAGTCAATGGAATGCAAAAGATTTTTTTGGAGATTATAGACTTTTTTTTAATCAAAATATCAGGTTTATAGTTAATAAAAATATATCAACTTTTATCAGATATTTTATAAATGAGCCCTCGGTTAAGTACGTGAAAAAGGTAAAATATAATTCAGATCTGGTATTTGGATTGACCTTAAATCTTTGATTTTATAAACTGCACTACCCTATCTAAATACTGATCAATAAAACCTTAAACAGAAATGTTATACTGAGAATAGTTTTCATAAGTGTCCAGCTTTTTGAAGTCTGTCGATCATCCATATCCAAATATTGACGTACCAGCCATAAACCAAAATAGTTTAAATGATTAAATATGTAAGCTTCAGAGGCTATAGCGATGCCTATAAGTGCCTGTGAAATATTAGAATGACTGCTCGCAGGGGCCAAAGGGGTAATAATTCAAGCGGCAGTAATCATCGTCAATGAAGAGGAGCCTTGTGGTAAAGAAATCATAGCTGCAATCACAAAAGCCCATAGACAAATAGAGTAGTCCAAACACGAGAGTTATCGTTCCAAATCCAAGGTAAGGGTTTTAATCACTGAGTGGGGTACCCTCACGCATTTTATCCTTATTAGATATTGAAAGAAATTCATTAACATCAAAAAAAGAATAATTCAAGTTTTCTGCAAATAGTTTTACCCGATCCACTAACCCCATCAATACAATAGTTTTATGACTTTTTAAACTTTTATCTTTTGGATATTTTATTCATGAAATTAGATAATCCCACCGGATCGTCTGTGTTGATGAAATCCAATCCCATTTCATAAAAAGTTTCCCAAGAAATCGATGAATCGGGTATCCCCCAAAAACGAAAAGGTTTCCCTAAGGAATGGGCTTTGTCAATGATTGAACTAATGCTATCATACTCCTCGTCTGTTAATGGTTGCCTACCATCCCATCTAGAATATTTTTTAAAATTAAGACTGATTAATGCCACTTTATCCCAAGTTAATTGATCCGCCACCCCCACAAGGGATTGATGATCAAATGAAATAAAGTCAGGAAAATGAACGTATTGACTCACCTTTGGTCTGTTACCAGAAATTACAATTGATATATTTTTGTTTTTTATAATTTCAGGATATTTTTCAACAACATCAATCAGTTTGGTCAAAGTAGCCTTAGTCTCAGTTTTAATGTCTATAAGTAATTGAAGGGTTTGGTTTACCCCAAAACCAAGGCGTATCATTTTTTGAATGGGTTGTATGTATAGATTTTCAACATTCCTTTTTGAAATGATTTCTGAGGCTTCATGGGCGACAAATATGGTATCATTTTTCAATAGAATATCTGCCTCTATGGAATTAAATCCAAGGGAAAGTGCTTTCCAAAAGGGAACATTTTGGTGATAATCGTTGTGAGAATGCATTTTTATATTTTTGTCGTGTTGACACCAACTTAATTGAAAAGTGAGACACAAAATTCCAAAAAAAGCGGTTTTAAATGGGGGTATCACATTAAGTGGTGTATTTTTAAATCCAACTAAATTTATCAATAAATCGCGCACACTTTTAATATTATAGATGCTTAATTCTTTTTTGATATCGATTGTACAGGGTTTGGTTATCAAAACCATCAATATTTTGACTGAAATAAACGGGTAATTTAACCCCTTGTTGATCGGCTTTTTTCATCGCTTCTGTTGCAATCAAATTAACTATAAAACACCCAGCAATAGTGGATGCAGCTCCAGTGAGCTCCCCTCCTATTTTTAACATTCCATCTCCAGTAGGGACACCATTGTCCAGTACCAAGTCGGCTATTTCGTATAGTTTCTTTTTTCCCTCCAAGCGAGCAGGGTATTTCTTGGATTGCTCGATTGAAGTGATGGCAATGACCTTATTGCCGTTTGCTTTTGCTATTTCAGCCATCTCAATAGGCATAGCATTTCTTCCCGAGTTGGAGACTACGATGAAAAGATCATCTTTTTCTACAGAATATTGATCCCATAAAACTTTAGAAACACCACTTATTCTCTCAATCTCAGCACTTCTTCGTGCACCTTCTGATGTCATCACAATAGAATCTAAAAAAGCATTGACATTGGCCAGTCCCCCCGCACGGACAAAAAGTTCTAAACCGACCATATGAGAATGTCCCGTCCCAAAAGTATGAATGATGTTGTCTTTAATTATGGCTGTCGCCATCCAATCAATCGCTTGGGGCAATACTTTCTTGTTATTGTCAACGATACGATCAAATAGAGCATTTGAAGCTTCATGATAGTCATACATAAAAAATCATTTATTTATTCAGAGTAATTGGTCTTCCACCCCTGCCCAAATTATCAAAAGTCCTTAACATAACCGGTAAATCCTCTGGGAAATAGACTGGAGCCAGATACAGCGGGTCATTTTTGGAAGGAATCTTAGCATTGGTGGTATACCTTACCTCCAGACCAGGAAAAGCCACACCTACTTTAAGCTTGTTTTTTTCGATAATCGCTCCAGGCTTGGGCAAGTCATAAGCGAATTCTGGAAATTGAGAATTGATCATCGGCAGGATACGCTGTCCTATGGTATTTGCAAATAAATTCCAAGCAGTATTCATGGCCAATGTTTGTATACTCGGGTTTACAATTTTTACCCATTCAGGTTGTTTTGCCCATGCGCGCTCGGAAAAAACAATCAGGTTGGGGAGCAACAACTCATCAAAAATAGCGGAGGAACGAACCGTCTCTGTCCAAAGCTGACTTTGAATACCCAGTAAATTACTTTTCATTTCGGGTTTCAGTTTTTTCTTTTCTGAAATATATTCTGCTGTGATTCCATGTTTACGGTTCAGACTGTGATTGGAAAATACATTGTCTGGATCTGTACCCCATGAATCTTTATAATTGACGTACCCAGACCAATTTAAACCGTGATTTTCCATGTCCTTGTCATCGGTCATGTCAAAATAAAAGGCAGAAGAGTTACTCATAACAGTTTTAAAACCCATGTTGGCGAACTTGTAGATCATGTCCTCTCGACCTTCTCCCCAACTGTTGTTCCAAACATAAGGAATCACCTCGTAATCAAAACGTTCAGATTTTATTTGAGTTTCCTCTTGACTTTTTTCGGAATGATCCAGAAGAATATCTTCCCAGCCTGTCATCGTCAGCTTACGGTCTTCCAATAAGGATTTTAGACGTTTTAAATTATATTTATATAGACTGTTTACGTCAGATATCCCCAGTTTGTTATTATTGATAAAGTCTTTACAAATCGGAGAGGCGGTCCACACTCCATAGGGTAGCTCATCCGCACCTATGCTAAAAAGGTCAATGGGTACATTTGCCTCTCTATAAATAGAGACTATCTCATCGACTACTTTTTCATAAAAATCATAGGCACTTTCTCGACAGATACAAATGATGTTGTCATTGTAGTTTTGTGCAGATCTATATTGGCTTTTATCTTCGGGATCTGACAAATGATACTTTTTGGCTTCGCTCAAATTCCCTTCTTTAATTTTGTTGCGGTAACGATAGTCCACGGCCTTGATGGCCGCCCGTGCATGGGAAGGAAAGCTGATTTGAGGCATAATCTCAATCGCCCGTTGCTGCGCATATTTTAAAATATCAATAAAGTCAGCTCGGCTTAGATATCCATTACCTGTTGCCCCACCATCGGATCCAGATCCATACATGGGTAGGAGCCGGTCATCTTGATCTGCGGCATAACCTCTTCTGGCCCCAACAGAAGTTAACTCAGGAATTCCCGCGATCTCAATGCGCCACCCCTCATCATCTGTCAATCTAAAGTCCAAGCGATTGAGTTTAAACAAACTCATCAAATCCAATACCTCTTTTATTTTTTTAGGACCGTAAAAATTTCTTGCGATGTCCAAAAGAAACCCTCGGTAGCCATATCGGGGAACATCGACAATTTCAATTAATGGCCATCCCAAACCCTCACGGGTAGATAGGTCAGAAATTTGACGAAGTGACTGCAATCCATAAACTACACCTGAATAGTCTGCCGCTTTGATGACAATCACTTTTTCTTTGATCGAGAGTCTATAGGACTCTTTTTCAAGCTCAGGGTGGTGTAGAATCTGAAAATTGGAGAGAGGACCATCATTTATTTTGATGTTTATTTTAAAAACTCCTTTTACAAAAGGCATCATTTTATCAGTATGATTTTTAAAATACTCGTCGATTTCAAATGACCAAATGGTGTCTTTTTTTCGGTATGTCTTGTTGAACTCTGAACGAACTGGGTTCGGAATAACCCAACTCAGTTGATCAGATTTTATTTTTTTCAGGTCTTTATAATTGTCATACCGCTCTTGGGCACTGGGTATACCCAAGGATTCCAAGCCCTTGGCTTGCTCCCAATTTACTTGGGTTTCCACATCGATAGTTTGTTGTTCTTGAACAGTAAACACCCCTATTGGTCCCATCGCCAATCGGTCCATAACTCCTGTTTGTTTCATTGAAAAAGCAATCTTACCTCCTGGAGGAATGTCCCACTGCTCGTCAAATTTTAATACAAAATAATGAGCACCATTTACCCACTCGAAGTCAATTCCGTCGGGTAAAGACTCTGAATCGACAAAGCCTTTCAATTGGTTCCAATGCAATTCCCATTTTCCTCCTTTTAACTGAATTTCGCTTTTGTTTGCCAATTGAACCGTTACCTGCATGTAATCCTCAGCTAAGTTAAATTCATCCACAGTGTAGGTCAACTGAACTCCCCCTTCAGAGGCTTGATTGCAAGCTGGAAGAGAGATCAGTGAAATTAAAAAAATCAATAGTGTTTTGTGATTCATAAATATGCGTTTGGGTGAAGTAAGATTGAAGTTAAAACAGAACGCATCATTTTAAGGTTCAATGAACAAGGGATTTCGTCGGGTGGGGATGGGCGCTTTGTTGTTGTCCCACCAACTTTCAAGCGCAAGTATCAATTCCTTTCGCTTCAAACTATCGTTATGGGCGCGATCGTTGCGTTCCCCGATATCCTCTTTTAGATTATAAAGCTCCACTTCATTATCTTCAAAAAAATAATGCAGTTTCCAATCTCCTTTACGGATCACAGAACCAGGTCGGGTTCTAAAAAGAGCGTCTCTGTTCTCATTGTCTTTGATATCATAACCTTGAAGATAAATGGGGAAATGCCAAAAAAAAGACCTTTCTACCAGCGGAGTACCCTCTTTCAACAAGGGCAATAGGGAATTTCCGTCCATTTCTTTATCCAAACTACCGTCACCGAATAATTCCATGATGGTCGGGAAAATATCCAGGTGAGAAATGGGTGTTTCTGTATTTCTTTGAGGGCTAATTTTATTCTTCCACAAAAAGAAAAAAGGAACCCGAATTCCTCCCTCATAATAGCTCCCTTTACCAGCTCTCAGGGGTTTTTGCATGGTTATTTTTCCATAGTAGCCACCATTGTCTGATGTGAAAATAATAAAGCTGTTGTCAAAGAGATTCAAGGCTTTTAATTTTTCAACCAACAGCCCAATATTACGGTCTAAATTGTCTATCATCGTGGCATACTTCGGATTTTTTTGACCTTGGTAGGGTGGCTTGTTTTCGTATTTATACATTAGAGAATCTACAGCGTTAATAGGAGTATGGACCGCATATGGGGCATAATGCAAAAAGAAAGGTTCACTCAAATTATCAAGAGCAGACAAGGTGTTTTCCATGACCAAATCGGTCAAATAATCGCTTTTACCACTTTCAATATTGATTTCAATTCCATTTTTGGAATAGGGAGGGTAATAACTCCCTGTGCGACCAAAGCGCCCCCCTCCAATGTTGATGTCAATACCGTATTCCAAAAGATCTTCACTAAGGTGCCACTTACCTGCATGTAAATTGGTATAGCCGTGATCTTTGAGTTTCTGGAAGATATTCGTGATGTTTTTATCTAAAATGACAGTATTTTGAATGGGAATTAATTTTCTGTCTTTGGCTGCTCCCCGATCGGAATTGGCAACAGTATAAATATGGTGGCGGGTGGCCCATTTACCTGTGACAATAGATGCCCGGCTGGGAGCACAGTTTGCCGAAGCTGCATAAGCCTGGTCAAAAACCATTCCCTGCGCAGCCAATGCGTCGATATTAGGAGTTTCGTGGTAGCTACTCCCCATAAAACTCAAATCTTTCCAGCCCAAATCATCAATATTGATCAGTATAATATTTGGCTTATTAGACGATACTGGGGGTGCACATGAAGAAACAATGAGCAGCAATATAAATACTAATACAAGTGATCTTGGACGATCGATAAGTTTCAAACTTGCTTGGGTTTAACTAATTTTAATTTAACAGAAAACAATTGATTGTATTTCGTAATCTGTTTTCTTTGGTTAATAAAAATACTGATTTTATTCGATCCCTATTATAAAATTGGGTCAGAAAAGCCCATTCACAAAAATTTAAGTAATTGGAAATACTCCTAAAGTTTAAAGTATATTTAATCCTATAATCCCAATGACCAAGTCATGGGAATCTATTTAAGTTTAATAAATAAATGAAAAAATCGATCATCAAACCTTTTATTGTCCTTTTGTTATTGGCCGGATGTCACCCCCAGCATGACCCAGCCCCCAACATACTTTTTGTGATCTCCGATGACCAATCCTTTCCACACACCAGTATCAATGGAACAGCCTGGGTCCACACCCCTGGGTTTGACCGCATTGCAAAAGAGGGCTTACTTTTTAATCAAGCCTATACTACCAATGCAAAATGTTCTCCTTCCCGATCTTCAATCCTTACGGGAAGAAACAGTTGGCTTTTGGAAGAGGCCACCAATCATGTACCTAATTTTCCTGAAAAATTCATCACCTTCCCCGAGGTCTTGAGAGAAAAAGGTTACAAAACGGGATTCACCGGAAAAGGTTGGGCACCCGGTAAAGCGATGAAGAATGGTGAAAAAAGAAATCTGATTGGCCCTGTCTACAACCAAATTAAATTACCCCCCCCTGGAAAGTTCATCAGTAATATTGATTATTTCGAAAATTTTAAGATGTTCCTCAAGGAAAAAGAAAATGATGAAAAATTCTTCTTTTGGGTAGGCGGTTTAGAACCCCACCGTGCTTATGAATACAAAATAGGAGTTAACAAGGGGAATAAGGACACCAAATCCATTACAGGTGTTCCTGACTTCTGGCCAGATTCTGAGAATGTTAGAAATGACATGCTGGATTACGCCTATGAGATAGAGTATTTTGATCAACACTTGGTAAAGATCATTTCTGAATTGGAAAAAAATGGTTTGTTGGATAATACCCTTATCGTTGTTACCTCGGATAATGGAATGCCTTTTCCAAGAGTTAAAGGTCAAGTATATCCATTTGACAATCATCTGCCACTGGCCATCCGCTGGGGTAAAGGAATAAAAAACCCAGGCAGGGTAATCAATGATTATTTCAGTTTTTCAGATTTTGCTCCTACTTTCCTTGAAGCAGCAGGACTGACTGAAGAAGAAAATTCCATGGCCCCTTTTTCGGGAAAACCCTGGGGATCAGTGTTTAATGATCTCCCAAATCCCAAACCTAGGAAACACATAATTATAGGTAAAGAAAGGCATGATGTGGGGAGAGAAAAAGACCAAGGTTACCCGGTTCGGGGAATCCTAAAAGGAAATTATTTTTACAGTCAAAATTTTAAACCCGAGCGATGGCCGGCAGGCAACCCAGAGACTGGCTATCTCAACACCGATGGCAGCCCTACAAAAACCGAAATACTGAACCTCAAAAGAACAGACCACTCTTCAAGTTATTGGAACTATGCCTTTGGAAAACGCCCGCATCAGGAACTCTATGTCATAGAAAATGATCCTCAGTGTTTGATCAATCTGGCGAACAAAAGCGATTATGTGGAGCTAAAAAACAAACTTCAAAACCTATTGTTATCGGATTTAAAAAAGCAAGGTGACCCCAGGGCACTTGGCCAAGGTGACGTTTTTGACCAATATCCCTATGCGCAGGAAAAAATGAAAAATTTTTACAATCGATTTATGGCCGGGGAAAAAATCAGAACACCCTGGGTCAACCCCACGGACTATGAAAAATAAAAAAAGTAAATACCTTGACTATTGCTCCAAAGCAGGGATTATAAAATTTTCCATCGCAGGAAGTGTATGGGCTTCTTTTAAAAAATACTCCATTTTTTGAGCAATGTATGGGTGCACTTTTGCCAAATCGTTTTTTTCTTTGGGATCTATGGAGAGGTCGAATAGCTGGAGTACAGCAGTACCCTTAAAAAGCTTTTTCTTTATACCTTTCCATCTACCCATCCGAATGGCCTGCTGTCCTCCATGTGCTGGAAATTCCCAATATAGGTAGTCGTGTTTCTTTTGTGGCTGATTCAAAAGAGTGGGGAGATAACTTACCCCATCTATTTTATAGGGTGGGGCTACGCCAAGGATGTCACACACTGTAGCCATGTAATCATAAAATACGCTGGGGTGGTCAGAGCTTTGTCCTGCTTTTATTCTATCAGGCCAAACAGCAATTGTAGGAACACGAATCCCTCCCTCATTGACATTCCCTTTAACCGTATTTTTTGAGTTTTGAAAAATCCCAGTACTGTTAAAAAAGTCAATGTCTGCCTGCTTGCTCAAGTGTGTAGGGCCATTGTCACTGGAAAAAATGATTAGGGTATTTTTATATTGGCCTGTTTCTTTGAGCTTGGCAATAATTTCTCCTACTTGTTCATCCAAATAAGAAATCATTGCTGCGTAAGTCGCTTTGGGGGTCAGGTTGGGAAAATATCCCTGATCACCCATGTAAGGGGCCTCTGGCCCTATTTTATTTCTGTAATGAGCAATCCATTTCTTTGGTGCTTGTAAAGGAAGGTGCGGCAAGGGACTGGCATAGTAAAGAAAGAATTTATTTTTTTTATTGCGCTCCAAAAAACTAAGTGCTTCTTGATGCATCAGTGTGGGGGCGAAATCATTTTGACTGAACATAGCATAACTCCTCTCGTCATTGGGATCAAGATCTGGCGAAAGCCTTTGTTTATTGACAATGGTATTGTTCAATACATGTCGTTCTTGGTTTTTCCATAAATGTGATGGATATAAGTTGTGGGCTTGTCTTTGGCAATTATAACCATAAAAAAAGTCGAACCCTTTTTTATTGGGAATGCTTGTCGTGTTGGGTGCCCCTAGTCCCCACTTCCCCACCATTCCTGTTTTGTACCCCACCGATTGTAGGATATTGGCAACGGTAACTAAAGAATCTGGCATGGGTCTCTGACCTTCCAAATTTGGATTTTCAAACATGGCTTGAAAACTCCAAACGTCACCCCTCTCTTTCCATTCGCTATTTCCCCTCACAGGGTTTTTCCCCGTATGTAAACCTGTCAATAAAACGGCCCTAGCGGGAGCACAAACCGGAGATCCAGAGTAATGATCCGTTAGGATCATTCCCTCTAGAGCCAATTGGTCAATGTTGGGGGTTTCTATCCATTTTTGCCCCTGGACACCCAGCTCACCATACCCTAGATCATCGGCCAGAATAAAGATAAAATTGGGGGTGAAGTCTTGGGAGAATGATGGTTTTCCACAGGAAAAAATCATCAAAATAAAAAAAAGAAAAATGGGGAGTTTCATAATTTTAATTTCAAAAAGGTCCTTTATTATTATTTTTAATGGCTGCATTTGCGCTTCCAGGCATTTCCCCACGAATCCCGTGGTTTGGAGTTTTATTATTTTTCCGTTTTGGCGAAGCGTCATTTTCATTGAGATAAACGGGTTCTCTGAAATACCAATCGCGTGTAAGCTCAGTTGGTATATTGTCTCCTGTTGTCTCCATCCAGTTTTGAAGTATTGATTTTAGCTCGGTATACTTGTCTGGCAAGTTTTCTTTCCCGACAAGGTTATTGAACTGATAGGGATCTATTTGGAGATCATAAAACTCCTCCTGCGGTCTAGGAGCCTTGAATATATCGGCTTGAATTTCAGATATCAAAGCACGGATTTGTGCTTGTTTTAAAGCCTTGTAGGAAGGACTATTGACCGCATCCAAAGGACCTCTTTGAGCATATTGAGGTCTTGAGTTGGAAATGTACATGTATCGTTCTCCCCTGACCATTCTTTCATGTGCTTCGTAATCGTGCCAGTTGTGTTCCGCAAAAACATGGTTCCTGAATTTTATCGATGGACACATCAAAACCCTCTTAAAACTTACCCCTTGAAAATTGGGGACTGGATCGATACCCGCCAAATCGATAAGAGTAGGTGCAATATCTATGGCACTAATTAAACATTGTGAGCGGGTATTCATGGCAATATTTAATGGGGAATAGTGAATGATAAAAGGTGTTTTTACCCCCTGATTATTGACCTTGGTTTTGCTGTGCGGAAAAGGTCTTCCGTTATCAGCCATCACAATGATTAGGGTATTTTCGAACCGATCATTCACTTTTAGTTTATTGATGACCCGACCCAGGTGATGATCAAATCTGGTAATTTCATCATAATAATGTGCCAAATCCTGACGGGTTTCGGGACCATCAACCAGATATTCTGGAACCTCGATGGTGCTGGGAATATGGGTTCCACTAAAATCATTTAATCCCCAGCCCCTGTGTGCGTCATAGGAGGCCAACCAAAGAAAAAAGGGTTGGTCCTCGGGTACATTACCAACGAGCTTTTCCCAATAATTTTCACCTCCAAGCCCATTGATTTTTTTTTTGTCGTGCACTTGATCAAAACCTCGTATTGCATATTCACCCATATGAAATTTACCCGCCTGGGCTGTAAAATATCCATGAGACTTTAATATTTCAGGAAGCGAAATCATATCGATGGGGGGGGCAGTGTGTAGCTCCGCAGCACCTGTATTATGAGGATAGCGACCTGTGATAATCGAGTTTCGACTCGGACTGCATGAACTGCTAGTCAGATAAGCATTATCAAAAATGATACTTCCTTGAGATAAGGTGTCAATATTTGGGGTATTGACTTGTCCATTGCCATAACACCCCAAATCATCCCAGCTAATGTCATCGGCAATAAATACAATAATATTTGGTGGTTTGTTTTGATTTGTAACTGTCTTAGCGGTTTTATTGTCGCAGGCCAAGAATAAGCCTGTAAATACAAAAACAGAACAATAGGTTTTAAAAAGTTTGATTGGTTTCACTCTTCTATAAATATACTATTATTTACTCACTCCCCCAGTACGGTGACCACCAACCTTCTGGAGCCTCCTCTATTTCGATGCTCACACAAATAAATTCCTTGCCAGGTTCCCAGCAATAATTCCCCATTTTGAATGGGGATATCAATACTACTTCCCAACAAACTGCTCTTGATGTGAGAAGTCATGTCATCTTTTCCTTCCAAAGTATGCAAAAAATAATGGGCTGACTCAGGCACCATTACATTAAAATGTGATTCAAAATCTTGTCTTACATTGGGGTCAGCGTTTTCATTTAATGTCAAGCTTGCGGAGGTGTGTTTTATAAAAACATTTACCATGCCACTCATCGGAGGAAGAATTTTAGCTATCTGCGATGTGATCAAATGGAATCCCCGAGAAAAAGGAGCAAGCGTAATTTCTTTTTGAAAAACCATGGATTGTTTTTTATTTAAAAATAACCAAATAAGAAATCCAATAATAATATCATACAAAAACTTATGCAAGGGACCCTGATCCTTTTAAAGAGATCAAAACGAAAAAATAGTAGCTTTTGAAAAGCTTTGCTATTCAAAAAAAAATATCGATATATTTAGGTGATTTTAATCTAAAAAATGAAAAACCTCACCAACTCCAGAAGAAATTTTATTGTTAATTCCAGTATGTTTTTGGGCCTAATGTCCATTGATATCAGTCCTTTAATGGCCAGAGAAAAAAAGATTTTAAACCAAACGCTTCTCAAAGACCTTTCGGAAATCAACGACACCTACGTAGCGCCCCTCCTCAAAAAACAAATTAATGATCCTAATTCCAAATGGGACGGTGGTGTAAAGGATCGCTTTGAGGTACCCCATGCGCATGCTGCAATGAATTTTGTGATAAAGTTATCCGTGGCTTATGCATCTCCCTTTTCTACACACCACTTGTCCGGTGAAATAGAAAAAGCATTAACCAAAGCAATGAAGTGCATTGTTAATGTACAACACGAAGATGGAACCATTGACCTCCACAGTACAAATTTTCACTCAACCCCCGATACCGCTTTTTTTGTCAATTATTTGAGTCCTGTATACGTGTCTCTCAAAAATTTAAATCGGAAGGAGCTAAAAAGCCTAATATCACTATTTGAAGTTTTTTTAAAAAATGCCTCAAAATGCCTCTTGGTCGGTGGGGCCCATACTGCAAATCATCGGTGGGTCATCTCTTCTGCGCTGGCCAGAATTAATTCTTTTTTTCCATCCCCTGCATTAGAAAAAAGAATTGAGGTTTGGCTTCAGGAGGGAATTGATCTCGATCCCGACGGTCAATACTCGGAGAAAAGCGTAGGTTCCTATTCTCATGTTTGTGATGAAATGTTCATCACCATGGGTCGGTTGATGGAGCGCGAGGACCTGCTTGATGTGTCTCGGAAAAATATCGATATGACCCTTTATTATATCCAACCTGGTGGCGAGGTGTTGACCGATGCCAGCGGTAGACAAGACAGTGACCAAATAAGTGACGTAGCAGGTTACTATTACAGCTACCTCTACTTTAGTTTAAAAGATAAGAACCCAGTATATTCAGCAGTCTGTGATTATATTGAAAAAAATCTCAAACATAAATTGGTTCGTTTTCTCTCCTATCTTCTTGAAGACGCTTCTCTTTTGCAGAAACGGATTTCAGCTTCTTATTTCCCCAAAGAGTATTTCAAAAGATTCAAATATTCTGGGGTTTTTAGAATAAGACAATCCGATTTTGATGTTTCGATTATTGAAAACAATCCTACTTTTTTATCCTTAATTAAAGGGGCTGCCGTGCTACAATCTGTCCGACTCGGCTCTACTTTTTTTGGTTCTCGAGGGCAATTTATAGCTGAAAATACCACAGTAAATGACCGGGTAGTAACTCTCACTAAATCGGTTAAACACGGGTATTTTCAGCCCTATCCAAAAGATAAAATCATCGGGGACGGTGTTTATGACAAAATGCCAAGATCCGAAAGAACTATGTCCGAACCACAATACATTCATTATAAAGTATCCATCACTACTGTAGATAAAAAACTAAAAATGGATATTGAGGTCAATGGAACAGATCACGTATTGGTTTCTTTGGAAATGAATTTCAGGAAAGGAGGAAGCCTCTCTGGAGTTATAATCGATAAAACCCGAGTGGATTCTTTTTTCCTCAAAGAAGGGTGGGGAACCTATGCACACGATGACAGTAAAATAACCTTTGGACCAGGGAAAATTGAACACCAATGGGGGACCATGAGGGGCATGCAAGAAAAACCACATGGAAATACGGTTTACATCAACGGTCATACCCCTTTTAAACACTCCCTTGAGATCAGTTGACTCTCACATGTATAGTTTCAACATTTTAATTTATAATTATGATATTAAAGTTTTTGAAACACTCGATTTTAATTTTGATAGTTGCTGTAAGTTTAAAATATAGCGTTCAAAAAAATCCGCTGATCATAGGACATCGCGGGGCAAAAGGACATATTGCTGAAAACACCTTACCCTCTATTTCTAAAGCCATGGCGCTTGGGGTAGATGGGATAGAAATAGATGTATTTGTCTGTAAAACTGGAGAGCTGGTTGTTTTTCACGATAAATCATTGGACAGATTGACCGATGGTGTTGGCCTTATTGAGGAGTTAACCTTGGAAGAAATCCAAAAATTAACGGTCCTGGGCAAATACAAAATCCCCACTCTCGTGGAGGTTTTAGACCTTATAGAAGCCAAAGTTTTCCTGAATATTGAATTGAAAGGATGTAAAACGGCAAAACCCACTGATGAGCTCTTGAAAAAATACTTTAAGCAAGGTGTTTGGAGACCTGAGCACATAATCATATCGAGCTTTAAATGGGAGGAACTGCAGCAGTTTCGGAAATTAAACACTGCCGTTCCAATTGCCGTTTTGATTGACAAAAATCCCCTGGAAGCATTGCCAATGGCCCAATCGTTAAATGCCATTGCCATCAATCCAAATTTCAACTCGTTGAATCAAAACAATATCAAAAAAATTCAAAAATCAGGGTTTAAAGTTTTTCCCTACACCATAAATGAAATAGAGGATATAAAAAAATTGATGCAGCTAAGCGTAGACGCGATCATCACCGATTACCCAGATCGGGTGGACCAGGTGTTGTCTAATTAAATCAAAAAGGTGTAAATAAGGCCTGCCAAGGCGCCTCCTAAGAAAGGTCCTAATATAGGAATCCAAGAATAGGGCCAGTCAGCATTTTTATTTTTTCTCGGCAACATTTGATAGACCAACCTCGGGCCAAAATCACGCGCTGGATTGATGGCATAGCCAGTAGTTCCGCCCATAGCCATACCTATTACCCAGACCAAAATGCCCACGGGAAGGGCATCGATTGCACCTAGACCAAAATTTTGTACCACCACACCTTCTACCTCAATATTCGGAGCTGCAATGAAAAGTACTCCAAATACCAAAACAAAAGTTCCTGTCATTTCGCTAAAAAAATTATTCTTATAGTTCCTAATGGCTGGACCCGTGCAGAAGGTACTTCTTACAGTGTCTTCATCCTCAGTAATGCGATAATGGTCAATATACAAAAGGTAGGATACCCAACTTCCCACCATGGCCCCCAACAGCTGAGCAAGAATGTAGCCTGGGACCAAGCTCCAAGAAAACTTTTCAGCGACAGAAAGCCCAATGGTCACAGCAGGATTCAAGTGGGCGCCGCTGAATTGACCTGTGATAAAAACCCCGACAAAAACCGCAAATCCCCATGCACTGGTTATCAATACCCAAGGGGTCTGTCCAGAGGCAGTGGTGTTTTTAAGATTTACATTTGCCACTACTCCTGCCCCTAATAAGAGTAGGAAAAACGTTCCTATAAATTCTGCTAAATAAGGATCAATCATAAAATGTAATTTTTTGAAATTAAATTAAAGTTTTTCAATTCTTGCTCGATCCAATCCGCATCTTTATCAAGAGCACCGGCCATAATTTCAGCTACTTCAGGAGCTATCCTAAGGGTTTCCTTAGAGTCCAAAAACAAACACCTTACTCGCCGTGCTAAAACATCTTCAACATGTATCGCCATTTCCTCTGTTACGCTCCAAAGGATTAAGTTTTTACTAATATAAAATTTATTGGATAAAGATTCATTGTCTTTGGGTTCACCCATAGATTCAATCTTGGAGCGTTCAGAACCATACACATGCAAAGGATCGTCCAAATCTACTCCTTGGTCGTAACCGTGCAACTTTAATTTTCTGGTCTTACTTTTTTGCTCTTTTAAACCGCCGACTATGGCAGCAGTATTGATGGTGTCTTCACCCATTTTCCTGTAAGTAGTCCATTTACCCCCCAAAACACTTATCAACCCACTGGTAGAAACATTCACCTTATGGTGTCGAGAAATCTCTTTAGTTTGTGTAGAATTTTCTTGCTGTGCTGCCAGTGGTCTTAATCCGGCAAAGACACTTTTTACATCTGCTCTTCTCGGTTTCTTGGTCATGTATTCTGATGCGTTTTCAAGAATAAATGAGATTTCATCTTCAAGGGCCGTAGGCTCGTCGCTAGAATTATCAATAGGGGTGTCGGTGGTGCCCACCACAACATGATTGTACCAAGGAACTGCAAACAAAACACGGCCATCACTGGTATGAGGAATCATGATGGCATGGGGGCCTTCCAAAAATGTTCTCTCTAACACCAAGTGTACCCCTTGACTGGGTCTGATTAATGGTTTTGCGTTGGGTTGGTCCATTTTAACTATTTGATCACTGAATACTCCAGTAGCATTGACTACCGCACCAGCTTTGATGTGGTGTTTTACCCCAGTCTCCTGGTCGATTAGCTCCATGCCTGTAATCAAGTTATTTTCCTTCTTCAAGGCCACCACCTCGGTGTAGTTGAGCAATGTGGCTCCGAGCTCCGTTGCTGTAAGCGCCAAAGTAATGGCCATTCTTGAATCATCAAACTGACCGTCATGGTAGATTACACCCCCTCTAAGACCCTCTTGTTTTACATTGTTGATCAATGCAGTCGTCTCCTCTTTATTGAGCAATGTGGAGGGTCCTAAGCCCATTTTTCCTGCCATCATATCGTATACTTTAAGTCCCAAACCATAAAAGGGACTATTCCACCAATCGTAGAAGGGTATTACAAAGCTCATATCTTTGACCAACTGGGGAGCATTATTTTTCATTATACCCCGTTCTTTTAAGGCTTCAATGACCAGAGATATATCACCGTTTTGAAGATAGCGTACGCCACCGTGCACCAATTTTGTGCTCCTGGATGAGGTTCCTTTAGCAAAATCATTTTTTTCTAATAACAATGTTTTGTAACCTCTTTTTGCAGCATCAACTGCAGCTCCTAGACCACTGGCACCTCCACCGATGATTACTACATCCCATTGTTCAGTTTTTTCTAAGTCTATGAGATTTTTTTGTCTGTTCATTTATTGGTGAGTATTCTCGGAAGTCTGTCGTTCCATAATTCAATTGTTTTTTGTGTCTGTTTGTCGTTTACTGGAGTAAAAGTTTGGTCTTTTTCCCAAAGCGCACTCAATGCAGCTGTGGAAGACCAAAACCCTGTAGCCAATCCAGCGAGAAACGCTGCTCCCATCGCAGTAGTCTCAGTAACCTTTGGTCGAATGACATGGGCATCGATCAAATTGGCCTGAATCTGCATCAAAAGATTATTGTTACTCGCACCACCGTCAACTTTTAGAGTTTTAAAGTCCACTCCAGCATCTTTTTGCATTTCTATGATGATGTCCCGAGATCTCAAAGCAATGGCCTCGAGGGCTGCTCTGGCTATGTGGCCCTTATCGGTACCGCGGGTAATACCCATAATGGCCCCTGTGGCATGGGGATCCCAGTAAGGGGCGCCCAAGCCCGCCAAAGCGGGGACAAAAGTAACACCGCCGTTGTCTGAAACAGAGGCTGCCAGATCCTCAATTGCATCGGCAGCATCAATCATGTGTAACTGATCTCTTAACCATTGAACCAATGCACCAGCGGTAAAAATACTCCCCTCAATGGCATAGGTCACTATTCCGTCTATTTGCCATGCAATGGTGGTCAACATTTTATTTTTGGAAGCAACCGCTTTTTTCCCTGTATTCATAATACAAAAGCAACCAGTGCCGTAGGTGTTTTTTACATCCCCCGGTTGAACGCACAATTGACCAAACAATGCCGCTTGCTGGTCGCCTGCAATTCCAGCGATCCTTATCGATGATCCAAAAAGGGCTGGGGTCGTTATTCCAGCTACCTCGGAAGAATTGACCACCTTGGGTAACAGCGCCTTAGGAATGTCTAAAATCTCTAATAATTCGTCGTCCCACGCTCCTTTATGAATATTGTAAATCATAGTGCGGCTGGCATTGGTAGCGTCTGTGACATGATTGACGCCACCAGTGAGTTGCCAAATTAGCCAGCTGTCAACGGTACCAAAAGCCAACTCCCCCGCTGTAGCACGCTGCCTAAGCTTGGGGTCATTATCTAAGATCCATTTAATCTTAGTAGCGGAAAAATAAGCATCTACAACCAGTCCTGTTTTTTCAGTAAAGATCGCTGCTTTCTCCTGATCAATTAATTCCTCACAGGTTCCGGCAGTTCTTCGATCTTGCCAAACAATAGCATTAAAAACGGGTTTCCCCGATGCGCGCTCCCAAATAAGGGTAGTTTCCCGCTGATTAGTAATCCCAATGGAATCTATTTCTTCGGCAGAAACTCCTGCCTTTTTTAAAACCGCTGTTACTGCGTTGCGTTGAGTATCCCAAATTTCTTGAGGATCGTGTTCTACCCATCCTTTCTTTGGAAAAATCTGAGTAAACTCCTGTTGTGCCAATGCAATTTGCTTCCCTTTATGGTCAAATAAAATAGCACGTGAACTTGTCGTTCCAGCATCGAGTGACAGGATGTATTTTTTCATGTTTGGTTTCTTTAAATGAAAATTACAATAAAAAATAGACTGTCCAAAAGAATGAATATCAAAAGACAAAATGATTGTAAATTGATTTTTTATTTTTGAATAAACAATATTCAAAGCAGTCAAATTAATTTATATATTGTAGAAAATCAAACCATATTAAAGAGCATGCAACATCTTTCACGCCGATCGTTCATCAAATCAACATCAGTGGCCTCCTCAGGTTTACTGATTTTCCCCGATTTTATAAAAAACCCTCCTTCAAATCGACTCAATATTGCAGTTATTGGTATCGGCGGGAGAGCAGAACACAATTGGAAACAAGTTCCCAAAGAAAATATTATAGCCATGTGCGACGTAGACCAGAATCGCGCTGCCAAAGGATTTAATATGGTTCCTAAAGCCAAAAAATTCAAAGATTTCCGGGTTATGTTTGATCAAATGGCCAATGAAATTGATGCTGTAATCATCTCTACTCCAGATCACACCCATTTTGCAGCCACCATGAATGCAATGGAATTGGGTATACACGTTTTCGTTGAAAAGCCATTGGCGCACAATGTTTGGCAACTCAGAACATTAAAAAAAGCTGCAGAATACTACAAGATTATCTCCCAAATGGGAAATCAAGGCCATACCACCAATGGAATTCGATTGATCAAAGAATGGTATGACCAGGGTATTCTAGGGGAGGTAAGAGAAGTACATGCTTGGCATGGAAAATTTAATTATGGACCAGGAAAATATTGGACAATGCCCGAGCGTTTTCCAGCCCCTGTCCATCCTATTCCAGATTACTTGGATTGGGACCTTTGGTTGGGACCAGCAAAATACAGAACTTTTAACACTGCCTATGCTCCAAAATCATGGAGGGGCTTTTACGATTTTGGAAACGGTCAATTGGGAGACTGGTCGTGCCACACCTTGGATGGACCCTTTTGGGCATTGGATTTAGGAATACCAAACACTGTTGAAGCTACCGTCCCCAACCCCAGAATACAGGACCATTTTATTGCTGATGAGTCGGTTACACATATGCAGTTTGGTGCCCGAGGCAACAAACCTCCCGTCAGCCTTAAATGGTATGAAGGGGGAGAAAAACCTCCTATCCAACCCGAATGGGGAATCAAAGGATTTAAACGCTCTGGAATGCTAATGATTGGTGACAAAAAAACACTGATGACAGGCGGCAGACCAAATGATCCGGTTCTTTTACTCTCAGATGAAGAATGGAAGGATTTTCAAAAAAATCCACCTAAAAAAACCATCCCAAGGGTCAAAGAGGAAGCTCCCGTTGACGAATGGATCAATGCTATGAAAAATAACCAACTGCCAGGGTCGCATTTTGGCTATGCCGCAGAACTTACTGAAATGGCTTTGGTTGGAGTTTTGGCACAGCGCTTTGCTGCCAAGATTGAATACGATGCCAAAAATATGAAAATAACAAACCGACCAGATATTGACTCTTACATTAAGGAGCCAGCACGTGAAGGTTGGTCTTATGGAGAAAATCTTTAATCCTGAAGTAGCCCATAAATGAAAAAGTTTCTGTTTTTTTTGGGGCTACCGTTGCTGGCTATGGCACAAACGGAGATGCAGTCCTACCAAGTTATCAAACAACTCTCAAATATTGAGATAAGGTTCTATCCCTCCGTGATGATGGCAAAACATGCTTCAGGCAGTCAAGGGTCGGGTTTTGGAAAGCTTTTCGGTTATATTTCTGGAAAAAATAGCACTCAAACTAAAATTGAAATGACCACCCCAGTTCACATGGAAAAGAGCAATTCTGAAAACGTAATGGCTTTTGTTCTTCCCGAAAAATTCAATACCAAAAACACCCCTCAGCCCTCAGACAACTCGCTACAAGTTTACCAAGACCAGGGAGGGTATTTTGCAGCAATAAGATACGCTGGATACACCAATTCAGAAAAGGAAAAAAAATATACAGAATTGTTGATGAACGTGCTGGAGGATGAAAAAATAAATAGTGACGGTCACTCAAAAGTTTTAGTCTACAACAGCCCTTATAAAATAATCAACAGAAGAAATGAAATTTTAATCCCAATACTGTTTCAACCACCAAATAATGATTGACTGTAAGATTACCCATATCGAGACACGAGACATACGCTTCCCAACCAGTGAAAACTTAGACGGGTCGGACGCTATGAATCCAGATCCAGATTACTCGGCTGCTTATCTAATTCTTCATACAGATCATCCCGAGGGATTAAAGGGTCACGGTCTTACTTTTACCATAGGGCGAGGAAATGAACTCTGTGTTCAGGCAATTGAATCCCTGTCTTACCTAGTTGTAGAGAAAAAATTGAGCAGTTTTACCGAAAATATGGGAGCCTTTTGGAGCATGATCACTGGTGACAGTCAACTGCGATGGTTGGGACCAGAGAAGGGCGTAATTCATTTGGCTACCGGTGCTATTGTAAATGCGGTTTGGGATTTATATGCCAAAGTTGAGAAGAAACCTCTTTGGCAATTGATTGCAGATATGCAACCTGAGGGACTTATTGAATGCATAGATTTCACCTATATCACCGATGTACTTTCTAAAGCAGAAGCTTTAGAAATGCTTAGAAAAAAAGAAAAAAGTAAAGCATCAAGGCGTACCTATTTATTAGAAAATGGATACCCAGCCTACACCACCTCAGCGGGATGGTTGGGATATTCAGATGAAAAAATAAGAAGATTGTGCAGGAAAGCCAAGTCAGATGGCTTTACGCACATCAAAATGAAAGTGGGTTCTGATCTTGAAGATGACATCAGAAGATGCAGGTTGATAAGAGGAGAAATTGGCTACAATATAAAATTGATGATGGATGCCAATCAAAAATGGGATGTAGACCAAGCCATTGAAAACATGAGGTCCCTGGCTGAATTTAAACCTTGGTGGATTGAGGAGCCCACCTCTCCTGATGATGTGCTGGGCCATGCCAAAATAGCAAATGCTGTAAAACCCATTCGCGTTGCCACAGGAGAACATTGCCAAAACAGGGTGATTTTTAAACAACTACTCCAAGCCAACGCCATCGGAATTTGTCAAATCGATAGTTGTCGGGTGGGTGGGGTTAATGAAATATTGGCAATCTTGTTGATGGCAGCAAAATTTAATATCCCAGTTTGTCCTCATGCTGGAGGTGTGGGATTGTGTGAGCACGTTCAACACTTGTCTATGATTGACTACCTCAGCATTAGTGGTAGCATGGAAAACAGAATCATAGAGTATGTAGACCACCTCCATGAACACTTTGTTGATCCGGTGGTCTTCAAAAAAGGGAATTATATTGCACCAAAAATACCAGGCTACAGCATAGAAATAAAAAAGGAATCCCTAAAATTATACGATTATAATTCAGGAGCAGTTTGGAAAAAACGAAAACCAATTAAATGAAAAAAAATCACTTTTTTACTTTACTCTTCATCGCTTCATTCATTGTACATTCCCAATCATACGAAATAACTAAAGAATTAGAAAGCCCTCCATTTTTTGAATCAACAATGTTATTTGAATCAGAAAGATTTCCCAATATAGTCGTGTCTACAAACGGGACTGTTGTGACCACCTGGGGGAAAGAAAACTGTATCAGTCGCAGAAGTGTAGATGGCGGAAAAACGTGGGAAAAACCCATATTCATTGATCAAGGAATCAATGGAGGTGGGTTGACAGTAGACGAAAATAGTGGAGAAATAATCGCTTTTGTCGAGAAAGAACACCCCCCTGCTACCCTAAAATGTTACAGAAGCAAGGACAATGGTAAAACATGGTATGTTAGCCAAATTAAAATATCAGCTGACAAAAATGGAGTAATCCCCTCCATGCATATGAATGAGCATGGAATAACACTAAAAAATGAAAAATATAAAGGAAGATTAATCAGGCCCTCTCGATTTTATAATGCCAAAAGTAGTGCTGAAAGAAAGTTAATGTATTCATCGGCAAAAGAAAAAATGTGGAAAGACCAATACACCAATGCGATCTTTAGTGATGACGGTGGAAAAACTTGGCAAACAAGTGATCCATTCCCTGCAAAAGGAACTGGTGAGGCAGCATTAGTAGAGCTGTCAGATGGTTCAATATATTACAACTCGAGAAGACATTTTTCATCAGATGGATTAAATCCGAGAATGCGACACATTGCCACTAGTACCGATGGAGGTCAACATTGGGAAAATCTGAATGTGAGTACTGAATTGCCCGATGGGGAACAAAATCGGGATTATGGTCTGATGGCAGGCTTGGATCGGTTCTCCTTTGAAGGGTTCGATATTTTGATTTACAGTAACATCATTTCTGATGGTGGAAGAAAAAATGGAACCATTTGGTTGAGTTTTGATGCAGGAAACAGCTGGCCTGTAAAAAAGGTTATAGAGCCCTTAGGGTTTAAGTATTCCTCCCTTGCAATAGGGAAAGAAAACACCCCCAGTGAGGGATATATATATTTACTTTATGAAACTGGTGAGGGTGAAAACATCAATGCCTATGGAGGAGGGAAAATAGCGCGATTTAATTTATCATGGATTTTGGAAGGAAAAAACATCAATCAATATTTTAATTGAGATATGAAATTTGATTTGAGCGGGAAAAAAGCAGTAATTACTGGAGGGAGTAGCGGCATTGGTAAAGCCATAGTGGAGACCTTATATGCTCAAGGGGCAAAAGTATTTAATTTTGATTTGAATGAATTCCCCCAAAACATAGAAACTGAGGTAACCACCATCGTCACAGACATCACCCAAGAAAAAGAACTCAAGGAGTCCCTGAAAGGTTTACCAGAATCGATTGACATATTAGTCAATAACGCAGGTATTGGCTTTGTAGGAAATATTGAAGAAACTGAGGAGGAAGATTTTGATCGCCTCTATCGCGTAAATGTAAAAGGAGTTTTTAACTGTGTTAAAGCGCTTTTACCGAAATTAAAAAATAATGGAGGCGTCATCGTAAATATGGCCTCAATTGTATCTCATATTGCGGTGAATAATCGGTTTGCATATACCATGACCAAAGGAGCTGTTTTGGCCATGACCAATGCCATTGCAAAAGATTACCTCCACCACGGAGTGCGGTGTAATTGTGTTTCGCCCGCCAGAGTTCACACCCCCTTTGTGGATACTTATTTAGAAAAAAATTATCCTGGAAAGGAGCTAGAAATGTTTGAAAACCTTTCCAAAACCCAACCTATCGGAAGAATGGGAAGACCAGACGAAATAGCTGACTTGGTGTTGTACTTGTGCAGTGATGAGGCTTCTTTTATCACAGGGGCAGACTTCCCAATAGATGGAGGATTTATTAAACTAAGTGGAAATTAATACGATTATGAAATTAATAAGATTTGGAAAACCCGAAAATGAAAAACCAGGAGTTCAACTTCCTGAAGGTCAAAAAATAGATGTCTCGGCATTTTGTAATGACTATGATGAAACTTTTTTTGGTACGGATGGGATCAAAAGACTCCAAGAATGGCTTTCGAAGCATCAGGACAAATGTCCAAAAATAAGTGATGCGGCACGACTGGGATCACCCCTTTCGCGACCTTCAAAAATTGTATGTGTGGGGCTGAATTACGCAAAACATGCCCGAGAAAGTGGAATGGAAGTCCCAAGCGAACCCGTACTTTTTTTTAAGGCAAGTTCCGCGGTTGTCGGACCATTCGACGATGTTGTCCTCCCTAAAAACAGTAAAAAATCGGATTGGGAAGTTGAGTTGGCAGTAGTTATTGGCTCCAAAGCCAGTTATGTAAGTGAATCCAATGCATTGGACCATGTTGCTGGTTATGCTTTACACAATGATATCAGTGAGAGAGAATTTCAATTGGAGCGATCGGGCCAATGGGTTAAGGGAAAAAGCTGTGATACTTTTGCTCCTTTAGGACCTTTTATAGCTACTGCCAGTGAAATAAGTGATCCACACAACTTGAACCTTTGGCTTAAGCTAAATGGAACCACTATGCAAGACAGCAGTACCTCTGATATGATCTTTGGGGTTCCCAAGTTGGTCAGCTATATAAGCGAATTCATGACCCTTTTGCCCGGAGATATTATTTCTACTGGAACCCCTTTTGGAGTGGGCTTAGGGCTCGATCCTCAAATGTATCTTAAAGCCGGTGACGAAATGGAATTGGGGATTGATGGTCTCGGAATATCAAAACAGAAAGTAATAGCATATAAATCATAATATTATGAACCAAAAAAAAATAATTAGCCTATTTATTTCAATTTTGATCTGTCTATCCTGTTCGTGTAATGAAGCTCCTCAAGCCAAAAAAAGTGAGGTCGTGGATTACCTAAATGAGTCCGATGCCGACTTTGACCAACGAATGGAGTGGTGGCGTGAGTCCCGCTTTGGCATGTTTATTCACTGGGGAGTATATGCTGTTCCCGCAGGAATTCACAAAAATGAAAAATATGAAAGTATTGGAGAATGGATTCAATTAAAAGCTAAAATTCCGATCGATGAGTACGAAGCATATGCCAAACAATTCAATCCTGTAAAATACGATGCCGAACAATGGGCAAAAACAATGAAAAATGCAGGTATGAAATATGTGGTAATTACCTCAAAACATCACGATGGTTTTGCCCTTTGGGACTCTGCAGTGTCTGACTATGACATTATTGATTATGCACCCTACCGGAAAGACATACTAAAATCTTTGGCTGAAGCTTGTAAAGCTCATGGAATTAAATTTGGACTCTACCATTCCATAATGGATTGGCATCATCCACAAGCACAAGCCAACGACGCTCCGAATTACCGTTATAATGAAATTTTCAACCCTGAATTTCCCCAATATGTTGAAAACTTCCTAAAACCTCAACTCAAAGAATTGGTCGCGCAATACGACCCCGATATTTTGTGGTTTGATGGCGAGTGGATCCCTGACTTCACCCACGAAATGGGACTGGATTTATATCAATATGTCAGGACTCTAAAACATTCTATCATCATCAATAACAGGGTCGACAAGGGAAGAAAGGGAATGGAAGGAATGAACAAGGATGATAAAAAATACGCTGGTGATTTTGGAACTCCTGAACAAGAAATATTGGAGGGTACCTCCACCATGGATTGGGAATCCTGTATGACCATGAATGACACATGGGGGTTTAAGTCTTTTGATGAAAATTGGAAATCATCAAAGACATTGATCCACAATTTAATTGATATCACTGCAAAGGGAGGTAATTATCTTTTGAATATTGGCCCTACCGCAGAGGGACTGATACCCAATCCCAGCCAAGAACGTTTAGCCAACATGGGCAGCTGGCTGGAGGTCAATGGAGAGGCGATTTACGCCACTCAAAAATTTAAAAACACCTTTAAACAAGGAGAAAACATCAGATTTACCAAAAAAATAAATCAGCCCTACTTGTACGCCATTACGTTTGAGCAACCCAGTCAGCAACTGGTTTTAAAGCATATACAACCTCGAGAGGACAGTAGTATTCGCGTCCTGGGCCATAAAAGTGTTTTGGATTGGACTTTTGACCCCGCTATAGGATTGATTATTGAAATTCCTGAGGACTTAATTGGGGAAATGGCCTGGACTTTTAAAATAGAGGGAAAAGAGATATAACTGCGCTCATGAGAATCGATAGCCATCAACACTTTTGGAAGTTTGACCCAGTTCGGGACGCCTGGATCGATGTTTCTATGGAAAAAATAGCTCGGGATTTTTTACCTAAGGATTTAAAACCTTTTCTCGATCAGAATAAAATAGACGGATGTGTAGCTGTTCAAGCGGACCAATCTGAGACAGAAACTAAATTTTTATTAGATCTCGCCGGGCGCAATGATTTTGTAAAAGGCGTTGTGGGATGGGTAGATTTGATGTCACCCCAACTTTCAGAGCGATTAGAATACTATTGTAAAAACAGTTTTTTTAAGGGTGTGAGACACATTGTACAAGCTGAAAAAGATGGTTTTATGCTGCAAGAATCTTTTTTAAAAGGCATTCAACATTTAAAAGATTTCGATCTCACTTACGACATTCTAATATTTCCCCACCAATTGGAGGAAGCCATGGCCTTAGTAAAAAAGAATCCTGAGCAAGCCTTTGTGCTGGATCATATTGCAAAACCCTACATCAAAGACAAGAAAATTGATCAATGGGCAAAACACATCAATCAATTGGCAGCGCACCAAAATATCCATTGTAAGCTATCTGGTCTTTTGACCGAGGCTGACTGGAATCACTGGCATGAAGAAGATTTTACCGCCTACCTTACAGTGATTATGGAAGCTTTTGGCTCCGATCGATTAATGTATGGTTCCGACTGGCCAGTGTGTCTCTTGGCAGGGAGCTATCTCCATGTGGTTCGCATCGTTGAAAATTTTATCGGCTCACTGTCCGCCGATGATCAGAAAAAAATAATGGGTCAAAATGCATATCATTTTTATAACTTATAGATTATGGATTTAAAGCTTCAGGGGAAGGTAATTGTGGTAACGGGAGGATCTAAGGGAATTGGCCATGCCATCTCTCATGTTTTGGCAGCGGATGGAGCCATCCCTTTTATTGTTAGCCGAGATGAAAAAAGCATACTTAAAACCAAAGAAGAAATCGAAAAAAAAGGAGGCAAATGTGCTTATGCTATTGCAGAGCTGACTGAACCTGAACAATGCAAAAGTGCCGTGGAAAAAGCCATTTCATTTTACGGAACCCTCCATGGTTTGGTAAATAATGCTGGTGTCAATGACGGGGTTGGACTCGAAAATGGAAATCCTGAAGATTTTATACTTTCTTTGAAAAAGAATGTAGTTCACTATTATGTAATGGCTCAACACTGTTTGCCTTATCTAAAACAAAATAAAGGGGCTATTGTAAACATTGGGTCTAAAGTGTCTGTAACTGGACAAGGAGGAACTTCTGCCTATGCTGCAGCATGTGGGGGAAGAAATTCCCTAACTCGAGAGTGGGCAGTTGAATTACTTCCATATGCTGTTCGCGTGAATGGGGTTATGGTTGCGGAGAGTTATACCCCACTATATGAAAAGTGGATAAACACATTCCCCAACCCCCAAGATAAATTAGATCAAATTGAAACAAAAATTCCTTTGGAAAAAAGAATGACCACACCAGAGGAAATTGCTAACACGGTCACCTTTTTAATGTCAGAAAAATCGAGCCATACAACTGGTCAATTGATTTATGTAGATGGTGGTTATGTTCATTTAGACCGCTCTATAAACCCTTAAACATGAAAAAAACTGTTGTCACTAAGGAAGTACTTCTACCTTTTATTTTAATCACTTCACTGTTTGCGCTTTGGGGTTTTGCCAATGCGGTTACAGACCCCATGGTACAAGCGTTTAAAAAAGTTCTTGAACTGTCGAATTCGCAAGCAGCCTGGGTTCAGATGGCGTTCTACGGTGGCTATTTCTGTATGGCTCTCCCTGCTGCCCTTTTTGTCAGGAAATACTCTTATAAAGTAGGCGTTTTAATCGGTCTGGCTTTGTATGCTTGTGGTGCCCTATTGTTCTATCCTGCAGCCATAACAGAACAATTTTGGTTTTTTTGCTTTGGGCTGTATATCTTGACTTTTGGTTTGGCCTTTTTAGAAACTACTGCCAACCCCTACATTTTGGCTATGGGTGATAAATCCACTGCTACCCAAAGACTTAATTTAGCCCAAGCTTTTAATCCGCTAGGACTAATATTAGGGCTATTGGTGGCCCAACAGTTTGTTCTAAAAAAATTGCAATCAGACAATATCGTAGATTTCAGAACGCTGGAGGAAGCCAAAAAAATCATGATCCGTTCAGCCGATCTCATGGTGATTCGTGATCCCTATGTAATTTTAGGTTTGGTGGTCATGGCCGTTTTTATGTTGATCGCCATTTCTAAGATGCCACAGGCCAAAGACGAGGGGGAAATGGCGCCACTAAAAAGTACTTTTTACAGTCTTTTTGAAAATGAAAATTATCGAAATGGTGTACTTTCTCAAGTGCTTTATGTCGGGGCTCAAATCATGTGTTGGACCTACATTTATCAGTATGCCGAGGCCATTGGAATTTCCAGTCAGGATGCCGCGAATTATCAATTTTTCTGTTTTATTATGTTTCTTGTTGGAAGGGCTATAGGAACCTACCTTTTGAGATTTGTCAACGCCGGAAAACTACTTTTCCAATTTGCTTTAATGGCTGGTATTTGTGTTTTAGGAACGGTATTTATCGAGGGAATTGTTGGGCTTTACGCACTGGTGACCATATCCTTTTTTATGTCCCTTATGTTCCCAACCATCTATGGAATCGCCTTAGAAGACCTCGACGAAAAAGAATCAAAAATCGGAGCGGCTGGTTTGGTCATGGCCATCGTTGGGGGTGCCTTGATGCCCAAATTACAAGGAATGATTATTGATCTGGGGGGGGATGGCGTTGCGGATACAACAATCATGGGAGTGTCTGAGGTGAATTTCTCATTTCTACTGCCATTCTTGTGTTTTATATTTATTGCCTTTTACGGAAAAAAGGTTTTTAATCAAGTAAAATGAGTAGGTATTGTTTGGCATTAGACACGGTCGACGATCCATTCTTAATAGATCAGTATATTAAACACCACCAGAATGTTTGGCCTGAAATCATAGAAAGTATTGAAGAAAGTGGCATTAAATCCATGGAAATTTATCATGTTTCGGATCGACTTTTTATGATTATTGAAACAGAAAAAGGTTTTAGCTTTAAAAAGAAAAGTAAAATGGATGCGCATAATCCTTATGTCATCAAATGGGAGGAACTGATGTCCCAATACCAAAAAGTATTGCCAGTAGCACATGCGGGCGAAAAATGGATTTTGATGGAAAAGATTTTTGATCTTATTGAAACAAAACAATAGAAATGAGGTATTTCTTTATTTTTTGTCTTTCATTATTTGTGATAAGTTGTAATCACAAAACTGAAAAAACCGATCAAAAAAATCTGCCCAATATCTTATTTTTATTTGCAGATGACTATACTTTTGATGCCATACATGCCCTTGGGAATGATGTCATTGAAACACCCAACTTAGATCAATTGGTCCGAAATGGTTCTTATTTTAGTCAAGCTTTTAATATGGGTGGTTGGAATGGAGCCGTTTGTATAGCATCAAGATCAATGATTATCACAGGTCAAAGCATATGGGATGCCAAAGCCATGACCGATGATTGGAAGCAAAATAAGAGGCTAAATCAAGCCTCACTTAGCTGGGGAAAATTGATGGAACAAAAAGGCTATCAAACTTATATGACAGGAAAATGGCATGTATCGATTGATCCCCAAATGATTTTTCAGACCGTTAGAAATATACGCCCGGGTATGCCCAAAGATTATTGGAATACAGAGGATAAAAAGGGATACGATAGACCAAAAGAGGGAAAGAAAGACACATGGATAGCTTCCGATTCACTCAATGAAGGATTTTGGGAGGGCGGAAAACATTGGAGTGAAGTCATCAAAGACGACGCGCTAGATTTTCTTAAAATTTCCAGCCAAAAAGAAGCTCCGTTTTTTATGTATCTCGCTTTCAATGCTCCTCACGATCCTCGTCAGTCACCTCAATCTTTTTTGGATCGATATCCTTTAGAAAAAATTCCTTTGCCTGAAAATTGGCTTCCAGAATACCCCTTCAAAGATGCAATCGGAAACTCCAAAACATTGAGGGACGAGGCCTTAGCTCCTTACCCGAGAACCCCATATGCCATCAAAACACACATGAGAGAATACTTCGCGATCATCACCCATCTTGACGAGCAGATAGGAAAGATACTGCATGCACTGGAAGCTTCTGGTAGAGCAGATAACACATATATTTTTTTTACCGGCGATCATGGTTTGTCTGTCGGCAAACATGGGTTACTTGGAAAACAAAGCCTTTTTGATCATAGTATTAGAGTCCCTCTAATTTTTACTGGGCCTGAAATACCCAAAAACCAAATTATTAATCATGAGGTTTATCTTCAGGATATAATGGCTACAAGTCTTGAATTGGCAGAAATTCCAAAACCCAAGTCCGTTGCATTTAAAAGCTTTTTAAGCTTAATCAAAGGAAATGAAATTTCTTCTCCATACCCAGAGGGAATCTATGGTGCCTACATGGATTATCAGCGAATGATTAGAAAAGATGGATACAAGCTGATGGTTTACCCGAAAATTAAAAAATTACTTCTTTTTGATTTGAAAAATGACCCACTTGAACAGCAAGATATTTCAAACAAAGAGGAATACAAAAATACGGTAAAAAATCTTTTTGAAAGTTTAATATTACTTCAACGGAAATACAATGATAATCTTGACCTAAATAATTTTTTAAGTTATTAAATTTTTGACATATTAGTTATAGTTATTTTCGATATTCAACTAATTTTCATAGAAAATACTAATAGATGAATTTTAGCTATATTTGTTAATAAAAAAATCTTCGATTAAAATGTTATTAGGGAGTAATAAATTTAAGGTCTCATTAAATAAGTTACTGTTTTTTTTTGCCTAATTGCCTACCCACAACTCTCTGCCAATTTAGTATTAAATATTGATGCAAATAATCCGACTAGTAATGGAGG
>PBCE01000007.1 GCA_002716845.1 Flavobacteriaceae bacterium
AAAATAATAAAGCTGTTTTTACCTACCACAAATATGACCAAGCAGGAAATCTTCAAATCTATATAGCTCAAGTCAAAGGCCAAAAGTGGGTTTACAAGCAGCTCACTGATTGGGATTACCGTTGGGCATTTTCTGGAAATGGAAGTATCCAAAATGAATTTAGATTTAGAAGTTTTAAAAAAAGACCTGGTGGACTCTACGAAATTGGCTATTGGCACATCAAATATGGAGAAGGCATAATTTTATTCGACGAAGAATTTGATCCAGTTGGAACGGTTATTAGAGATTTACCACTTTTTTCCAGCAGCCGCTTTGAAAAAAGGATAAATACTGAGGGTGTTTTTGAGGGCTTGAATGTGGTGAGCTCAAAAGACTTAGGAAGTTCTCCAAACCAGGGGATAAGGTATGCGCTGAAGTGGGAGGCACTGGATCGCTTTAGGGATCGCCCTAGACAAAAGCCTTGGCCTAAACCAAGTAAATTATATCTTTATAAATTAAAAAAAACACCTTGAGGTAATCCAGCATTATGGTCCTAAGAATGAGCACATTTTTACCAAACTTTAATTACACTAAACTGTTAAATATTATATTTAAAAAATAATTATAAAAAACCATGAAAAAAATTATCTACTGCATTACATTTTTATTTGTTTCTGCAGCATTATCTGCACAAAACGACAAAGTTACTGAGATAAAAAAAATAATGGAAAAAGTGGCCGACTGGCAAATTGAAAATCACGATAATCTAAAATACAGAGCCCAAAATAAGAGATTATCCAGAGGGAAGCATCATATGTTAGACTGGACCAATGGGGCATTATATGTTGGTATGTCTAAATGGGCAGAAATGGCAGACAGTGATAAGTATTATGAGTGGCTAAAAGCTATAGGTGAAGCACACGATTGGAAACTACACATGAGAAATGGTTTTTATGCTAGAGTTTTTCATGCAGATGACCATACTGTAGGGCAAACCTATTTTCATCTTTATAGAAAATACAAAGAAGAAAAAATGATAAAACCAACAATCAAGCAATTTGATTTTATTCTATACCATCCTTCCAAAACAAAAATGGATTGGCAATCACCCTTCCATCAGGACAGATGGAACTGGTGTGATGCTTTGTTCATGTCACCACCTGTATGGGTAATGGTATCCAATCTAACAAGAGATAGAAAATACATTGACTTTATGGTCAAAGAATGGAAAGCCTCCACAAACCATTTATTTGATAAAAAGGAAAGTCTTTATTATAGAGATGGATCTTACTTTAATAAATTCGATAAAGGAACCAAAATTTTCTGGAGCAGAGGAAACGGATGGGTATTTGCAGGATTATCGAATGTTATGGATGAGCTTGGCCCGGATGATAAGGATTATCCCTATTTCCTGAAGCTTTATAAAAAAATGGCGAAAAAACTCCTAGAGATTCAAACTCCCGAGGGGCATTGGGCAATGAGTCTATTGGGTCAAGAATTTTATCCTACGCCAGAGACCAGTGGATCTTCATTCTTTACCTTTGGTTTAGCCTGGGGAATCAATGAGGGGATACTGGACCGTGCCACTTTTCTTCCTGCAGTAGAAAAAGCATGGAAAGCCATGATGGGTCATGTCACAGAAGAGGGAATGCTGTCCTTTGTTCAGCCCATTGGTGCTGAGCCTGGGGAAGCCTATCCAAACAAAACTGAGGTTTACGGGGTTGGTGCTTTTTTAAGTGCTGGTTCAGAGATGTATAAACTTTATGGAGGTAAATAGTGTTTTTACATTTTTATAACAACAATATGCTTAGAGGATTATTTTATTTGGGGATTTTACTGGTGTTTTTTTCCTGTAAAACGTCATTGGAGGAGGTTCAGGGTCCTTATTTCGCAAATGGTCTTAAAAATGGTTGGGCAGATCAGAATTCAATTGTGATCTGGACCCGACTAACGCAGGAAAAAGCCGCTTTTTATAAGGGTCAACCTTTTTTGGAAATCCCGAGAAAAGAAATGCTCTCTTTAGCCAAAAACCCTGACGTTGAGGCTATTTATGCTTCCCAAATTCCCTCTGGGGCATCCTTAGAAGACATGGAAGGCTATTGTCCGGGTGCTGCTGGTCAGGTAATGTTAAAATATCATAAGTTGGGAAAGGAAAATGAAGCGGTGGTCACCAATTGGACTGCAGTCGATTCGGACAAAGATTTTACCCATCAGTGGAAATTGGAGGGACTTTCGGCTGGAAGTATCTATCGCCTTAAGATATATTCCAAGGCAAAGGATGGGGCCAGAGTTTCAGATAGTATTAGTGGAAAGTTTATTTTACCCGCTCATAAAGATGTCAGCAGCGATGTGAAGTTCTGCGTAGTTTCTTGTCATGACTACAACCGCCGAGACGATTTAGAAAATGGCCATAAAATATATCCCAGTATGACAGATTTAAAACCAGATTTTTATGTACATACTGGAGATATTGAATACATGGATAAACCCACTCCCTATGCCATGACGGAAGAATTGGTTCGATTTAAATGGAATCGTTTGTTTTCACTTCCCTTTCAAAAGAAATTTTACAACCAGCACACCTCTTATTTTATGAAAGATGATCACGATGTGGGATTCGATGACAGCTATCCAGGAAGAGATTATGGTACCGTAACTTTTGAGCAGGGTTTACAGATATTTGACGAGGAGCAATTTCCAAGTTATTCCAAAAGGTACAAGACCGTCAGATGGGGTAAAGACTTACAAGTATGGATCGTGGAGGGCCGTAACTACAGAAATGAAAACTTCTTAAAAGATGGCCCTGAAAAGACCATTTGGGGTAAAGAACAAAAGCAATGGTTTTTTGAAACTGTCACTCAGTCCGACGCTACCTTTAAGGTATTGATTACCTCATCTCCAATCTTGGGTCCCGATCGCAGCTCAAAAAATGATAATCTCAGCAATGCTAGTTACTCCTATGAACAACGGGAAATTTTGAGTTTTATAAAAAAGCAGAAAAATATCTTTATCGTAAACGGAGACCGGCATTGGCAATACGTTACCCACATAAAGGATACCAACCTTTGGGAATTTGGTTGTGGTGCAGGAGCAGACGTTCATGCTGGCGGATGGAAACAAGAAGATTTCCGACCAGAACATCAATTTCTCAGAGTCAAGGGTGGCTTTCTATCGGTAAACGTTAGCCATAACGATAACCCTAAAATCCAGTTCATCCATCACGATGTGGAGGGGATCCCGGTTAATGAGGTTACTTTTTAGTTACTCAATGGAATATTTTCTTTCATCAGAGTGACTGAACATGTAATTTTCCTTGGTAATGATTTCTAAAGGCGTTGGGATTTCATTGTTTGGAATTTCTTTGTGGACCAGGAAATTAGTAATGGTTATTATAGATTTGTAGCCCTGGTTAAATGATTTTTGTGAGATGAGAAATGTAACATCACCACGCTTTAAAAAATCAATGTTTTGAGGGGTGGTGTCAAAACCGATGATTCTTAGATCAGCAAGCTTTTCTTTATCGATCGCCTCACAAACAATTGACACCCTACTCGATGGGACAACAACCCCTTTCACTTTAGGGTACTTTTCTATAAATTGATTGATTTTTTCTCTGCTCTCAAAGACTTCATCGGGCTGGTTGAACTGTAATTTGTGAATTTTCGTTTTGGAATTACTCTTCTGATGAAAATCAAGAAAACCCTCAACACGATCCTGAATTGCTACGTGATTAAACAAGTTTTTTCGCGTAAGCACCATTAGAATTTCATCGTCTTCAGTAGTACATATATTCGATAGTTTACCAGCAAGAATTCCAGCCTCAAAAGACTTTTGTCCGATATAACACAATCTATCAGAGCCTTTTAAGTTAATGTTAAGAAACAGGTAGGGAATTTTTTTGTTATTTAGTGTTTGTATAATTGTTTTTGTTTCTTTTAAAAAAATTGGGACTAAAATAACGGCGTCAGGACTGGTTTTGATCAATTCCCGAAAAGCTTTAGCATAGCTGTTGGGATCAAATTGATTGAAGGGAAAAATGTGGTTTTCGATTCCATAGGCTTTTACTTCCTGACTTCCTTTTTCAATTCCTGAGTGTGGTGATTTCCAAAAAACATTTTGTTGATCAAAGTCTGGGATGAGGGTGGCCAATGTATGGTTTTTCTTCATGGCCAAAGAGCTTGCGATCAAATTGATCTTAAAATTACGCTCCTTTAAAATTTTCTTGATTTTCTCCTCTGTTTCAGTAGATACCCCACCGCGATTGTGCAATACCCGGTCTACAGTACCCGCAGACACATTAGCTTCCTTTGCAATGTCCTTTATGGTTATCAATATTCTTCGATTAATTCCTACTCATGATTAAATAAAATTAACATTAATTTCCTAGAATAATGTTAATAATATCAAGTTCTTGGGGGCACTTTTAAAATCCTTTCGATATATTTGTCTATGCGTGTGTACGCACACGAAATTTGACTTAAATGACCAAATCATTAAAATGGATTATCGTAGCGGCTTTGTCGGGCTTTTTGTTTGGCTTTGACACAGTAGTTATCTCCGGGGCTAACTTACCGATCAAGGAGTTGTGGTCCACGGGCCCTTTTTTTCATGGGTTTTTTATAATGTCAATGGCGCTTTGGGGTACTGTCATTGGCGCATTGTTTGGCGCTTATCCCACCAATTTTTTGGGCCGTAAAAAAACATTGACCTGGGTTGGTTTTTTCTTTTTTATCTCTGCTTTGGGTTCTGCTTTTGCCATGGATCCCTACACCTTTTCTTTTTTTAGATTTATAGGTGGTTTGGCTGTTGGGGTTTCCTCAATTGCTGCGCCGATCTACATTTCAGAAATTTCATCCCCAAAGAATCGAGGTTCCTTAGGTGTCCTCTATCAATTTAGTTTGGTTTTTGGTATCCTAATCGCCTTTTTATCAAATTATTTCCTCACTGGTTTCAGAGGGGGGCAAGATTGGAGGTGGATGCTAGGAATAGAAGCCCTTCCCGCTGTACTGTATTTATTGATGACATTTAGGATTCCTGATACCCCAAGGTGGCAAATTTTGTTTAAAAAGGACGATCAATTGGCCTTGCAAACGCTTGAAAAAATTTACGGCGATTCTTCCACTGCAAACGAAGTTTTACAACAAATAAAATTCAATGATAATCACCATTCCTCAAAACCTCAAAATTTTTGGAGCAAGAAAAACAACAGAGTAATTATTCTAGCGTTCGTTATTTCTTTTTTCAACCAGCTTTCAGGAATAAATTTCATCCTTTATTATGCTCCAGAAATCCTTGAATTGGCAGGTTTTGCTACTAAGGAATCTTTGTTTAATTCTGTTTTTATCGGTCTTACGAACATCGTGTTTACCTTCGCTGGATTGTTGTTGATAGATAAATTGGGACGTAAACAATTACTGATTTCCGGTTCCATAGGCTACATTGTCAGTTTAACTGGTGTTTCTTTCGCTTTTTATCAGGCTTTAGACCCCCAATGGATTGCGCTATTCATTTTCGCATTTATAGCTTCCCATGCTGTAGGGCAAGGAACCGTTATTTGGGTGTTTATTTCTGAAATTTTCCCCAATCGTGCGAGGGCACTTGGACAGTCTTTTGGAGCGGGTGTGCATTGGGTTTTTGCTGCCTTAATCACTTTGGTCGGTCCTTCAGTAATCGCTATATACAATACTAATCCATGGCCAATTTTTTCTTTTTTTGCCTTTATGATGGTGCTTCAGCTTTTTTTCTCGATTTTTATGATGCCCGAGACCAAAGGCAAATCACTAGAAGAAATAGACTTGGTTATAAATAAAAATTAATTATAAAATGAAACGAAAAGAATTTATTCGTAACTCCAGTGGTATACTTCTCGGGAGTATGGTTGCGCCCCACCTGATGACCCAGCTAAACAGCAATAGTGTTCTAAGTATTGGTGTTATAGGAACGGGAGGAAGAGGACAAGGAATTGTTAAACTTCTGAACAACATCACTGGTTTTGAAGTTGTTGCTGTTTGCGACATTTTGGCATTTCGACTTGAAGAAGCCTTCGATTTAATCAAAGACAACAAGGGGGCTAAGGCATATTCAGATTACAGGAAATTATTGGATGACAAAAACATAGATAGTGTTGTTGTCGCAACTCCTTTGAACACGCACGATGCTCTTGCCGTAGCTGCTTTAGATGCAGAAAAAAATGTCTATTGTGAAAAAACCATGGCCAAAGGCGTTGAAGCTACCAACAGCATCGTTAATCGATGTAAAGCATCAAACAAAATATTTCAAACGGGTCACCAGTATCACAGTTCCCGAATGTACTCTCAATTGGTAGAAATGATTTGGGACGGTAAAGTAGGTAAGATCTCCGCCATTGAGGGGCAATGGAACCGGAATGGTAATTGGAGAAGACCAGTTCCTGATCCTAAAATGGAGCGCCAGATCAATTGGAGAATGTACAGGGAATACTCTTACGGGCTTTTGGCTGAGTTGAGTTCTCATCAAATTGATTTTGCGAATTGGGTACTCAAATCACAACCTGAAAAAGTTGTTGGTTTTGGGGGAATAAATTATTGGAAAGACGGTCGTGAGACCTACGATAATACTAAGGTCATTTATCAATTCCCGGGGGGTGTAAAAGCAACCTACACCTGTTTGACCTCAAATGCAAAAGATGATTACAAACTCATGGTTATGGGAGATAAAGGGACTTTGACCATAACTTATGATAAGGCTTGGTTTTTCCCTGAGGGAGAATACAAACCAGAGTATGGCGAAGTAGACGGGGTATCAGGCGCAACGACAAATTGGACACAGAGTAAGGGCACTCCCTTACAGATTGACCACATCGATCCAACTAAGCAAGCATTGATAGATTTTAGAGATGCAATACTCAACAACAAAGAACCCAATTCTGGAGTGACCACTGGCGCCAAAGCCTCCTATGCAGTAGAGATGGGTATTCAGGCAATGGACACCGAAAAAATAATACATTGGGATAACAAAAAATTTGTAATATAAATTATGAAACCAAATTTTGAATTAAACGAAAAAGTAGCCGTAATAACTGGTGGAGGAGGAGCTCTGGGTGGTTGTGTAGCGAAAAGCTTATCCAAGTCGGGGGTTAAAATAGTAATTTTAGACCTGACACAAGAGGCAGCCAATAGCACGGTAGAGGAAATCCAAAAAGAAGGTGGAAATGCTATTGGATTTGCAGCCAATGTGCTCGCCAAAGAATCGATCGAGAACATTGCTGATGAAATAATAAAGCTATGGGGTCGAGTTGATATCCTGCTTAACGCTGCTGGGGGAAACATGCCAGGAGCAACAATATCAGTAGATCAAACAATATTCGATCTGTCGATGGATGATTTTAAGAAGGTAACCGAACTCAACCTCAATGGATCTGTTATTCCTTCTCTAGTATTTGGAAAAATTATGGCCAATCAAAAAAGTGGATCTATTGTCAATTACTCTTCTATGAGTGTGGATCGCGTTATCACACGTGTAGTGGGGTATTCAGCTTCTAAGGCGGGTATAGAAAACTTTACGCGTTGGATGGCGGTTGAAATGGCCTTAAAATTTGGACCTGTTGTAAGGGTTAACGCCATAGCCCCCGGATTTTTTGTCGGAAATCAAAACCGAAAATTATTATTGAACCAAGATGGGTCTTACACCGATAGAGGAGAGACCATTATTAGAAACACCCCGATGAAACGTTTTGGTGAGGCAGAGGAGCTCAATGGAGCAATTCATTTCCTTTGTAGTGATGCTGCTCAGTTTATAACAGGAGTTGTACTTCCAATAGATGGTGGGTTCAGCGCATTTAGTGGGGTTTAAGTTAAAATATTTAATATGAAAATGACACAAACATGGCGCTGGTATGGACCAAATGATCCTGTACGCTTATCTGACATTGTCCAAGCAGGCGCCACTGGAATAGTAAACGCACTGCACCACATCCCGAATGGAGAGATTTGGTCGGTGGATGAAATCCAAAAAAGAAAAAATGAAATTGAATCTGCTAAGTTAACATGGGATGTGGTTGAATCCCTTCCTGTCCACGAGAAAATAAAAACTAGGACCGCTGATTTTGAAAAGATTATTGAGAATTACAAGGTCAGTATGAAAAACTTGGCCTCCTGTGGGGTATATGTAATTTGTTACAATTTTATGCCCATTTTGGACTGGACAAGGACAAAATTGGATATGGAGATGGAAGATGGCTCCTTGGCCCTTGAATTTAATGCATCAGAGCTTAGGGTTTTTGATCTGTATATACTTAAAAGAGTAGGTGCTGAAAAGGATTACACACTCGAGGTGATTCAGCAAACCAAAACCCACTTTGAAAGCTTGTCAAAGGAAGACATAGCAAGGATTTCAGATAATGTATTAAAAGGCCTACCAGGTTCCGAAGAGGGATACTCCATGGAAGAATTTAAGGAAATGTTGGAAACCTATCAGGGTATCGATGCAGATCAACTTCGATTAAATTTGGTTCAGTTCTTGTCCGAGATTATTCCTTTAGCAGAAAGTTTGGGAATTAAGATGTGTATTCACCCTGATGATCCTCCTTTTACCTTGCTCGGTTTACCCCGTGTGGTCAGTACAATAGAAGATTATCAATATATTTTTGATGAGGTTACTCCTATATGCAATGGAATCACATTTTGTACAGGTTCACTGGGCGTAAGGGCAAATAATGATCTTCCAGCGATTTTTGATGCCTATGCAGATCGTGTTCATTTCCTTCATCTCAGAAGTACCAAGCGAGACCCTCAGGGAAATTTTTATGAAGCAGATCATTTGACGGGCGACGTAGATATGTTTGAAATCATAAAAAGAGTGCTTATTGAACAACGGCGCAGGGTTTCGGAAAACAGGGCCGATGCTTCCATTCCCATGCGACCCGATCACGGACATCAAATGTTGGACGATTTGGTTAAACCCAAAATCAATCCAGGATATTCCGCCATCGGTAGGTTGAGAGGTTTGGCTGAGCTAAGGGGCTTAGAATGGGGAATAGATAAAACGATCTAAGGGATGGAGTTTAAAAATACAGACCCTTTTATTAAAGAGAATTTTTTACTGCAAAACAAATCAGCAGAGCGCCTTTATTTTGATTATGCTGAAAACATGCCCATCATTGATTACCACAATCATTTACCCCCTGATGTGATTGCTGCAAATAGTCCATTTGAAGGAATAAATGAGGTGTGGCTCGATGGAGACCACTATAAGTGGAGGGCGATGAGGACCTTGGGTGTACCTGAAAAATTCATTACGGGTAAAGAAGTAAGCAATAAGAAAAAATTTGACCAATGGGCTTACACCGTTCCTTATACCGTTGGAAACCCCCTTTTTCATTGGACCCACCTCGAATTGGACCGCTATTTTGGAATCAGTACAATTTTACAACCTTCAACTGCGACAACCATATTCGAAGAGACCAATAGGCAATTGGAGAACATCACCCCCAAGGGATTATTAAACGACATGAAGGTTGAGATGTTGTGTACCACTGACGACCCTGTGGATGATCTTTCTCACCACCAAAAAATTGCCTCGAGTGGTGATAAAGGCCCAGAGGTTTTGGCCGGTTTCCGACCCGATAATATTTTCGGTATTCAGGAAGAGCACTATCTGGATTACGTAGGATCCTTGAGCGAGTCTGTTGACACAGAAATTAATGACCTGGATGGCCTTTTGGATGCCCTCAAGTCGAGAATAAGCTATTTTCATGAAAATGACTGCAGGATATCAGACCACGGTTTGGAATACACCTATGCTTCTGATTTCACTCATCCAGCAGCAGATAATATTTTAAAGAAAAGAATAGCAGGCAACCTTCCCACGGTGGAGGAGGCCAATATCTTTAATTCGTGCGTGTTGTATGAGCTCTTTGTGATGTATCATGACTTTGGCTGGACGCAACAATTGCACCTCGGGGCCTTGAGAGGGAACAATCAAAAGTTAAAAAGACAGTTGGGTGCGGATGTAGGATGTGATTCTATAGGCGATTTTACCCAAGCCAAAAACCTCTCCATCTTGTTGGGAAGACTCAATGATGCAGACAAACTAACCAACACCATACTCTACAATCTCAACCCTGCAATGAATGAAGTTTTTGCTACCATGCCAGGGAATTTTAACAATGATAAAGTCGAGATTCAGTGGGGAACTGCTTGGTGGTTCTTAGATCAAAAAGAAGGTATGGAGTCTCAGATGAGAACACTTTCCAATATGGGATTATTGTCTAAATTTATAGGGATGTTGACCGATAGCAGAAGTTTTCTTTCTTTTCCAAGACATGAATATTTCAGACGATTGCTTTGTAATATGATTGGAGAAGATATTGAAAACGGATTGTTACCCTATGATATTTCCTTTTTTGGAAATGTCGTTGAAAATATTTGTTACCACAATTTGAAAGAATTTATTAATTATAAAAAATAATGTTGAAGATAAAAGCACTTTTTTTATTTGTAGCTATGCTCAGTTTTTTATCCTGTGACAATTTGAATTCCACAAGGGTCATTAGATTGGGACACGGTTTGAGTACCAGTCACTCAGTACACCAGGGAATGGTATATTTTGGTGAGCAACTCGAGGAAATATCAGGAGGAAAGTTCAAGGTTCAGATCTATCCCAGTCAACAGCTGGGAACGGAACGACAGTGTTTGGAGCTCCTTCAGATAGGGAGTTTGGACATGACGAAAGTTTCTGCTGGAGTCCTCGAGAACTTCTCTCCCAGCATAAAGGTATTTGGGATCCCCTATATTTTTAAAGATAAAGCACACACCTTTAGGGTACTGGATGGTCCTATTGGAGAAGAATTGCTCAATGGAACTGAAGAGTATTGGTTAAAAGGTTTGGGCTATTACGACTCGGGGAGCAGGAGTTTTTACACCATAAACAAACCCGTAGAAAAACCCAACGACTTGGAAGGACTCAAAATCAGAGTGATGGAGAGTCAAACCGCCATAGACATGGTAAAGTCTTTTGGTGGATCTCCCACACCGATTTCTTGGGGAGAACTCTACACTGCCCTGCAACAAGGTGTTGTTGATGGCGCCGAAAACAATCCCCCCAGCTTTTATCTATCCAGGCACTATGAAGTTTGTAAATACTACATCATTGACGAGCATACCGTATTGCCCGATGTCGTTCTCATGAGTACACACATTTGGAATACATTAAACGAGGAGGAACAGAATTGGATTCAAACGGCTTTGGACCTATCGGTTATTGAGCAGAGAAGGCTTTGGATGGAATCAGAACAAGAATCATTGGAGGCTGTAAAAGCTGCTGGGGTCCAGGTCAGTTATCCCGACAAGTCTCCTTTTTCTGAAATGTCAAAATCTGTGGCTGAGGAATATGGAAAAGATCCATTGATCAAATCATTTATTGATAAAATCAAAAATACCGACTAATTATGAAAGTAAGAGCACAAATAGATTCAGTACTCGAAAAAATATTGGTTATCATTATGTCACTGATGGTGGTCAATGTCTTATGGCAAGTTTTTTCCCGCTATTTATTGGGCGATCCCAGTTCTTTTACTGATGAATTGGCACGCTACCTCATGATATGGGTAGGTGTATTGGGAGCTGCTTATGTGGCAGGAAAAGGAAATCATGTTGCCATTACCTATTTTACAGAAAAGTTGAGTCCCAGCAATTTCAAAAAAGTCCAAATCATCATCAATATTACCATACTCAGCTTCGCTATTCTTGGAATGTTTATTGGTGGTTCTCGACTGGTCTACATCACCTTGGTTTTAGAACAACTTTCTCCGGCCCTTAAAATCCCTCTGGGAGCTGTTTATTCCGTGATCCCGATCAGTGGGGCCTTGATCACATTTTATAAAATTTTAGATTTAAAAAAACAGGCACAATGATTGAATTTTTACCCGTTATAATATTAGTATTTAGCTTCTTAGTATTGCTGACCATGGGAGTACCAGTAGCTTGGTGTATTGCCATGTCCTCTTTGTTTACCTTGATGGTGGCCATGCCATTTTCAGCAGCGACCACTACAGTTTCTCAGCGTATCGGCACGGGACTGGACAGCTTTGCATTGTTGGCCATACCATTTTTCATACTCTCTGGTCAAATCATGAGTAATGGAGGAATCGCACACCGATTGATTTCATTTGCCAAAACCTTGGTAGGTTTCCTCCCTGGAGGTTTGGCATTGATCAATATTGTATCTGCTATGATGATGGGAGCCATTGCGGGTTCTGCCATGGCATCAGCTTCTGCGATGGGAACAATTTTGGGACCAGAAATGGAAAAAGAAGGTTATTCGAAGGAGTTTGGAGCAGCAGTCAATATTACTTCATCAACAACCGGCTTGGTTATACCCCCCAGTAATACCTTAATAGTATATTCTCTTGCCTCTGGCGGGGTTTCTATTGCCGCACTATTTTTAGCGGGATATATCCCAGGAATTCTAACTGGATTGTTCATGATGATGGTTGCAATTTTTTGGGCTAAAAAGCACAAATACCCAGTAGGTAAGCGTTCTTCTTTTAATGAAGTATTTGTAAAATTTGTCGATGCAGTTCCTAGTTTATTACTCTTAGTAATTGTTATTGGTGGTATCATAGGGGGAGTTTTTACAGCAACTGAAGCCTCGGCTGTTGCGGTTCTTTACACCCTATTACTTTCGTTTTATTACAAAGAATTGTCTCTTAAGGACCTCCCTAAAGTAATTCTTGAATCAACAGAAACCACTGCCATTGTGATGTTGCTCATCGGAGCATCGATGTGTATGTCGTGGGTCATGTCCTATGAGAATATTCCACAAGACATAAGTAACTTTTTATTATCTATCAGTGACAATAGGATCATCATTTTATTAATGATCAATGTCATTCTTCTCGCAGTAGGTGTGTTTATGGATGCTACCCCTGCAGTATTGATTTTTACACCGATTTTTTTACCTATAGTAACAGAATTGGGCATGGACCCTACCCACTTTGGAATCGTACTGATGCTCAACCTCTGTATAGGCTTGTGCACCCCTCCTGTAGGTTCTGTTTTGTTTGTAGGAGTAGGTATTGCTAAAACCACTATCTCAAAAGTTATTAAACCATTAATACCTTTATTTTTGGTGATGATCTTATCTTTACTTCTAGTGACCTATATACCCCAGTTGAGCTTGTGGTTACCTGAGCTGTTCGGAGTTTAACTATCACTTAAATTTATACTCATGATATCAAAAAAATTTTTAGACTTATTGGGACTCATGATCCTGATTACTTCCTGTGCTCCCGCGCCGGTAAATATCCTTATAACTAACAACACAGACCTATTAAGAGGGAATGAAGTGGTTGAAATCGCAGTGAACGCCCTACCAAAACAAACCCATTCATCCATTGATAATTTAGCTGTTTTTGACCCATCGCAGAATAAATTTTTGACCACCCAGTTAATTGATAAAGATCAAGACGGGATTGTGGATGAACTTATATTTCAACCCCAGTTAAACCCTATGGAAACAAAAAGTTTTCAACTGAAAGCTCGGGAGCTAGATGAAGAAGCTATTGAGTATTGCTATTCAAGAATAGTGCCCACACGAATTGATGATTACACTTGGGAAAATGATAAAGTGGCCTTCAGGACCTACGGTCCCTCTGCACAATTGTTGGTAGAAGAAGGAAAAAAAGGAGGGATTATCTCCAGTGGTTTTGATTGTTGGTTAAAGAAAGTGGAGTACCCTATAATCAATAAGTGGTACAAAAACAGTGAAGAAAAAGGGATCAGCTATCACGAGGACCACGGTGAGGGATTGGACAACTATCATGTGGGCATCAGTAGAGGTGCCGGAGGATTGGCCATAAAAGGAGAAGACGATCAGTATTTTGTTTCCAAAAACTTTACTTCCCACAAAACTATTGCAACAGGTCCCCTAAGAACACTTTTTGAATTGGATTACGAGGATTGGCAAGGCCCCAATGGAGCCGTCTCTGAAAAAAAAACTATCAGTTTGGACTACGGTAATAATTTGATGAAAATAGAGGTGGCCATTTCAGGAACAAAAAACATTGCTGCGGGGATCTCTCTTCAAGAGAATAATGGCACTGTACTCGACAGAAAAAATATGTTGATTTATAAACAAAATCATTTTGAAGCCATATTGAGTAATGTGATTTTAACCCCCCAAAAACACCATATTGGCTACCATGTGCACAACCCCCAAATTCAGGATCAAAATCATGTGTTTTTAGACCTAAAAGTTTTGAACCAGTCTTTGGTTTACTATGTGGGCTTCTATTGGTCAGAAAGTAACCAATTTTCCGATCACGATGCCTGGGAGCAATACCTCAATGAAATGGCAATAAAAATTGAAAACCCTTTACAAATAGATATTAATTAATTTAAATTATGAGTAAAGTAGTAACTTTTGGTGAGATCATGTTGAGACTATCTCCACCAGGTCATTTAAGATTTTCACAAACCAACAACTTTGATGTGGTTTATGGTGGGGGAGAATCAAATGTTGCGGTATCATTGGCCAATTACGGCGTTCCCGTAGAATTCGTGACCCGTTTACCTCAGAATGATCTTGGCGAATGTGCCAGGATGGAAATGCGAAAGCGGGGGGTAGGTACGGACCATATCGCTTTTGGAGGCGACCGATTGGGGATTTATTTTTTAGAAACAGGCGCCGTCAGCCGGGGGAGTAAAGTGGTATATGATCGTGCACACTCTGCCATGGCTGAAATTGCAAAAGGAATGATTGATTGGGATACTGTTTTTGAAGGGGTGGATTGGTTCCATTGGACTGGTATTACACCTGCCATTTCTCAGGGTGCTGCAGACGCATGTTTGGAAGCTGTAAAAATTGCTAGCGATAAAGGAATCACCATCTCCACAGACTTGAACTACCGCGCCAAGCTTTGGAAATACGGTCAGCCTTCTGAGCCTATCATGACCGAATTGACCGCTTATTGCGATATTATTTTGGGTAACGAGGAAGATGCCGAAAAGCACTTTGGGATTAAACCAGAGGGCTTGGACATTACCACCCAGGGAGATCAAGTAAAAGCAGAAGCTTTCCAATCTGTTTGTGAACAGATGATGCGCAAATTTCCAAAAGCAAAAAAAGTGATTACCACCCTTAGGGGATCAATTTCTGCTTCACACAATACCTGGGCGGGAATCCTCTACGACGGGAATAATATCTATTCCAGTCCAGAATATCAAATAACTCATATTGTGGACAGAGTGGGAGGTGGAGATTCCTTTATGGGAGGGTTGATCTACGGAATGCTAAAATATCCAGAAGAAGACCAGAATGCATTGAATTTTGCAGTGGCTGCTTCTTGTTTAAAACACACCATTAAAGGCGATGCCAATTTGGTGACAGTAGCCGAGGTTGAAAAATTAATGAGCGGAGACGCAAGTGGACGCGTAGCAAGATAAATATGGCAAAATTTACACGAATAGAAGTAGTAACAAAAATGTCTGAAACGGGCATGGTTCCATTGTTTTACCACAGCGACATTGAGATTGCAAAAAAAATATTAAAAGCATGTTACGATGGAGGAGCAAGACTTTTAGAGTTTACTAGTAGGGGAGATTTTGCCCACAATATTTTTGAGGAACTCAATCAATACGCTCTTGCTGAACTCCCCGAGATGATAATGGGGGTAGGTTCTGTAACCGATGCTGCCGCTGCATCATTATACATGCAATTGGGTGCTAACTTTATAGTAACACCGGTACTAAGAGAGGACATTGCTGCGGTTTGCAATCGCAGGAAGGTGTTGTGGTCTGCTGGATGTGGATCCCTTACCGAAATCACCAAGGCTGAGGAATTGGGTGGTGAAATAATTAAACTCTTTCCAGGGAGTACCTATGGCCCAGGCTTTGTAAAAGCCATCAAAGGTCCACAGCCCTGGACCAGTATTATGCCTACAGGAGGTGTCAGCACCGAAGAAGATAATTTAAGGGGCTGGTTTGGAGCTGGCGTTACTTGCGTAGGGATGGGATCCCAACTCATTTCCAAGGAAATATTGGCACAAGAAAACTATATAGGGCTTAAAGAAAAAGTGGCCGCTACGCTCTCATTAATAAAAAAAATAAGAGAATAAAATGAATCAAGATTACGAAGTTAGATATGCTGTAGGGCAACGAGAGGCAAATCAAATGGGTACTCAAGCCCTGCGAGAAGAATTTTTAATAGAAGATGTTTTTGGTACCGATTCCGTTAAATGGGTGTACACCCATTATGACCGATATATGGCTGGAGGTGTTACTCCAAAATCAAAAAAAATCTTTTTGGACACTCTGGATCCACTGAAATCCGATTATTTCTTGGAAAGAAGGGAAATGGGAATTATAAATATTGGCGGTAAAGGAAGTGTTACTGCTGATGGTACGGAATACAGCTTAGATTATAAAGAAGCCCTCTACTTGGGAAAAAGCACAAAAGAGGTGTTTTTTTCGAGTGACCAAAACAGTTCACCGGCAAAATTCTACCTCAACTCTGCTCCTGCGCATCATGCATACCCCAACAAAAAAGTGGGCAGGGATGATGCAGAAATTGTAGAAATGGGATCGGCAGAAACGGCCAATGCAAGAACCATTAGGAAGTTGATAGTAAACAGTATTGTGGAGACTTGTCAATTACAAATGGGGATGACCGAGCTTAAATCTGGCTCTGTATGGAACACCATGCCAGCCCACGTTCACGATAGACGAATGGAAGTTTATATGTATTTTGAACTTCCCAAGGATCAGGCGGTTTCTCATTTTATGGGAGCGCCAGATGAAACCAGACATGTGTGGATGTCGAACGAACAAGCGATTATTTCTCCTCCTTGGTCCATTCACTCAGGATCAGGAACCTCCAACTATACTTTTATTTGGGGAATGGCAGGAGAAAATTTAGATTATGGTGATATGGACGGTTGTCCTATTCCTGAATTAAGATAATATTATGAGTACAAAACTCTTCGACTTATCGGGTAAAGTAGCCCTGGTAACTGGTGCTACTCATGGTTTAGGACTGGCCATGGCCAGAGGAATAGGCCAAGCAGGGGCAAGCATTGTTATCAATGGAAACAGTTCGCAAGAGAAAATTGACAAAGCAGTAGCACATTTAAAAAACGAGGGGATCAATGCTTTTGGGTACCGTTTTGATGTGACTGATGAAAAAGCTGTTGTCCCCGCTGTTGTGCAAATTGAAAATGAGCTAGGTTCGATTGACATACTGGTCAATAACGCCGGAATTATTAAACGCACTCCGCTTGCAGAAATGGATTTAGCAGACTTTGAGCAGGTGATTAAAGTTGATTTGGTCAGCCCCTTTATTGTCTCTAAAGTAGTAGTGGGCGGTATGTTTAAACGAAAGGCAGGAAAAATCATCAACATCTGTTCGATGATGAGTGAATTGGGAAGAAATACAGTAGGGGCCTATGCTGCGGCAAAAGGAGGTCTTAAAATGCTCACTCAGAATATGTGTGTTGAATGGGCACCCCACAACATTCAGGTCAATGGAATTGGCCCGGGTTACTTCGCTACAGAACAAACCAAACCCATCCGTGTTGCTGGCCATCCCATGAACGAGTTTATAGTCAGCAGAACGCCAGCAGGTATTTGGGGTGACCCCGACGACCTTCAAGGCGCCGCTATTTTTCTAAGCTCTAAGGCCAGCGATTTTGTGAATGGTCAGGTGTTGTATGTAGACGGAGGAATATTAGCAACCATAGGAAAGCCTTCCAACGAGTAGTAGGAATGTATTTCTGAATTTTTTTTGGTCTACTCTGCCAAGGAAAACTGATATATGCTTTTGGTTTGATAAACCGCTCCTGCGGATAAAATCGTATTAGGGAATGCAGGTTGATTGGGACTATCGGGGAAATGTTGGGTTTCTAATGCAAAGGACTCACGGTACTCAAATTTATTCCCATTTTTCCCGATATCACTTCCGTCCATAAAATTTCCGCCATAAAATTGAATACCAGGTTCTTCGGTAAAAATATCCATCTTTCTCCCGCTTTTTGGATCTATAACACTCGCCGCCAAACTCATACCTCCATCAGAAGATTTATTCAACACAAAGTTATGGTCATAGCCACCGCCATGCTTAAGCTGCTCATCGGATGCTTGTAAGTGCAGGTCACGTCCAATGGTTTTGGGTGTTCTGAAATCAAAGGGAGTACCTCCTACCGATCGGATTTCCCCAGTTGGAATCAATGAGGGACCTACTGGAATAAACTGGTCAGCATTGAGCAACAATAAATGGTCATTTATAGTTCCATTGGCCTTTCCCGAAAGATTAAAAAACGCATGATTGGTTAAATTAACTGGAGTGGGTTTGTCAGTTGAAGCTTCGTATTCAATGCTTAGTTGGTTGTCGTTAATCGCATATCGCACTGATACAGATAAGTTCCCAGGATACCCCATTTCTCCGTCTGCGGAAATATAGCTCATAGAGATGGAGCTCGCATCAACAGCGCTTACCTCCCATACTTGATTGTGAAATCCTTCTGGGCCACCGTGCAAATGGTTTTCATTATTGTTAATCGGCAGGAAATAAACCTCACCTTCCAATTCAAATTTTCCTAATGCAATACGATTCCCATAGCGACCAATCAGGCAGCCGTGATAGGGCGTATTCGAACGCTGGTAGTCATCGATACTTTTGAAACCCAAAACGACATCACCCATAGTACCACTGTTGTCTGGGGTGAGTAGACTCACAATTCTTCCCCCATAATTGGTTATATAAACCTCAATCTGGTTGTTTTTTAGGTGGTAAAGGTCAGTAGTTTTACCCTTGATATTTTTTTTAAATTCTTTAGGGTCTAACACAAATTCAGGTTTAGTATTCTGGGTACAAAATACAAACAATAATAAAAGAGAGAGAATTAAAAACTGTTTTAAGTACATAAGCTATTATTAAATAATTGTTTTATTCTCTGTAAAGGGGTGTATGCATTTCTTTTAAAATTTCTTCGGGGATTTTAATTACTTCCCTATCATAGGTCATCAACCCATTCACTTCTCCCTCAACATCAGTCGTTTGGGTGTATACTGCCCCAGATAAACCCTGCTTTTCTTTCATATTGAGAATTTGTTTGAATTTATAGATGTAATTATTCAGCAAGTCCTCTGAAGTGTAATAGGTTTGGTAGCCCCAATTGGTCATCTCAGGGTTCCAAAGGTTTTTTTTCAGGGGCAATCCAATCCCACCAAACTCACCGATCACTGTTGCCCGATCTTGATGATAAGGAGGAGTTGTCAGTTCAACATCATAGGTATGGATATCATAGATGTCACCACAGTTTCGCAAAGACCAGCCACTGGTTGGCACCACCAAACGAGTGGGATCTAAACCCTTCACCAAATCGCTAATTCTACAGGTGTCGTATTGGCCCCATCCTTCATTGAATGGAACCCAAACAACGATACTGGGAGCATTGTAGTGAATGTTGATCATTTTTCTGAGTTCTTTCTCAAACTGAAGGGCTTCCTCGGTGTTTTTGTTTAGATCATCTTCGTTTCTACCTAAATATTGTAAATTATCAAAATATTTTTTATTCCCTCTTCGGTTGGTGGTAGGACCATTTATTTTTTCGGCCATTTTTCCACCCGAGGGCATGTCTTGCCAAACCAAGATTCCCAATTGATCACAGTGATAGTACCAGCGGTCGGGTTCAATTTTTACATGCTTGCGAATCATGTTAAAGCCCATAGCTTTGGTTATTTCAATATCATAGCGCATCGCTTCATCTGAAGGGGGTGTCAATAGTCCTCCGGGCCACCACCCTTGGTCTAGTGTACCATAGTGAAAAAGGGGTTTGTTGTTGAGGAACATGTATTTTACCCCTTTGTGATCTCCGAGACTTATTTTTCTCATCCCAAAGTAACTTTTTACCTCGTCAATCGTTTGTCCGTCTTGGTTTATTAGACGCAAATAAAGGTCATACAAATGGGGGGTTTCTGGTGACCAAAGCAAAGGATTATCGATTTTTAACGCCAATACATTATCTGTTGAAACCTTTCCTTCAGTGATTTTTAAACCTTTGTTATAGACCACAGCTTCTACCTTATAACTGTCCCTAAGGGCAGCATTTCCAAAAGGAATTATTTTCACAGTCCCACTGTCAATATCAGTGGTTATTTTAACCTCCGACAGGTAAGCCTCCTCTGCCACAGCCTCTAACCAAACAGTTTGCCATATGCCGCTAACGGGTGTGTAGACAATTCCACTGGGTTTAAAATGTTGTTTACCTCTTAGTTGAGGACTTAAATTCGTGCCGTCTTTTACTGCGACGACTATTGCTTGTGAGCCACTTGGTTTTAAGTAGGGACTGATGTTAAAGGAGAAACGATCGAAACCTCCTTGGTGGGTTCCTACAAAAATACCATTGACCCAGACTGCAGTGTTGTGATCAACCGCCTCAAAATTTAGTTTTATTATCTTGCCTTTCCACTCTTTGGGGACGGAGAATCGCTTGCGGTACCAAATTTGATCCTTGTTGGTAATGGTTTTTCCTACACCAGACAATGTGGATTCAAAGCTAAAAGGGACCAATATTTTACCTTCATATTTTCTAGGCTCTGGGGCGTTTGATTTTAAAACGGCATAATCCCAAAGCCCATTGAGATTTTTCCAAGCCGATCTTACGAATTGTGGCCTGGGATATTCTTGCCATGTATTTTGTGGGTTAACTTTTTTTGCCCATCGGCTCATTATTTTCCCCTCAATTGGCTTCCATTTCTGGGCATAAGAGCTCATGTTTAATAGAATAGTAAACAGCAATAGGTATGGTTTCATTTGAAATTTTTTATACTTCGTAATATAGTAAGTATGAATGAATAAATAAAATTGAAACCCTGCAATTGATTCAAGCAACATGGCTTTACCAACGACTAACTTTTGAAAAAAAAGATTATATTGTTTAGAAATTATCAAAACCAACAAAACGATTTAGAAATTTATTTCAGCGACTAAACAGCATAAGCACATGACTAGCAGAAGAAAATTCTTAAGAAATGCCTCATTGGTCTCTGGCCTTGCAATATCTTCTTCCCACTCTGCCTTTGGAATCTTAACTCATAAAACTGATGAAAACCCTATTGTGGGTCACGGTAATTTTACTTACAAAGTAGATAAAAAATGGGGGATTCAAGATCCCAGTAAGTTTCCGGTCAAAGATTGCCATGAAATGGTGATGGACAAGAAACAGCGGCTCATTATGACCACGACCCATACCCAAAATAATATTTTGATATTCAATCAGTCTGGAAAAATAGCAGAAGCTTGGGGTACGGACTATCCGGGTGCTCACGGACTGACATTGGTAGAGGAGGGGGGAGAGGAGTTTTTATTCATTACCGACCCCAGTTCAAAAAAAGTATGTAAAACTACATTGAAGGGAGAGGTGTTGATGACTTTTAATAAGCCAAAAGAAATCTCCGCTTACCGAGAGTCCAATAAATTTAAACCTACAGAGACTGCAGTAGCTCCTAACGGAGATATTTATATTGCCGATGGTTATGGAAAAGATTTTATAATACAATATGATTCCAAAGGAAACTACATACGTCACTTTGGTGGTCATGGAAAGGGAAAAGATCAGTTTGAATGCGCCCACGGAATTACCATAGATTGCAGAGATGCTAATAATCCTAGTTTGTTGATTACCTCCAGAAGTGCGAATGAGTTTAAGCGCTTCACCATGGAGGGGGAACACTTGGAGACCATTCGACTCCCCGGCTGTTATATTTGTCGTCCGGTCATTAAGGGGGATTTGATCTATTTTGCCGTAATTATTACCAATGACTGGGATACTTTCGATGGAATGATCGCAGTTTTGGATAAGAATAATAAAGTGATTTCTCTTCCAGGAGGAAGTAAACCCACCTATAATAACGGGGTTTTAACGCCTCCAGTCTATGATCAATCAACATTTCTGAACCCCCACGATGTGTGTATTGACAATGATGATAACATTTACATTCCACAGTGGAACTCCAACAAGACCTACCCGCTCAAACTAACACGTATTTAAAATTTAGTATACTTAAATCGATTTCATCATGAGAATTTATTTTTACAAATTTTTGATCTTGCTGTCATTAGTATCTTGTCAGGCACCAACTTTAGACTTGTTTAACGGCAAAGATTTGGAGGGCTGGATAAACTATAGAGGGGGAAAATTTTATGTAGCCGATGAATGTATTGTGGGAGAGGCCATTACAGGACTTCCCAATACTTTTTTACATACCCGTGAAAAATATCAAAATTTTGAATTGGAGTTTGATGTAAAATTAGATACTGTTCTCAATTCTGGCGTACAGATCAGAAGCAACATTTACGAAAAAGATACCGAAACGATAAGATGGGGAGGGCGATTTGATAAAAATGGTGATAAATTAATCATAAAAAAAAAACGTAAAGGAGGTACTTTTTGGGGCTATCAAACAGAAATAGACCCTACTTCCCGAGCTTGGAGTGGTGCAATTTATGAAGAGGCTGGTAGAGGATTTCTCCATACCCCGGGCATAAATGAAATAGTAAAAAGTGCCTTTAAACCGATTGAGTGGAATCATTTTAAGGTTAGGGTAAAGGACAATCACCTAAAGTCATGGGTAAATGGAGTAATGGTTGGTAATGTATACGATGATTTGACGGCCACTGGATATATCGCCCTGCAGTTACATGGAATTGGGAAAAATACCAGCAAAGCCAATAAGAAGATTCTATGGAAAAATATAGTATTGAAAAAGCTTTAATCTTTCGTGATTTCTCAGGATTATTGATGCTTGCTTCACTTACTCTTCTTAAAGGATGTACTGCAAATAAAGTCATAGAGGACACCTGTTTGGGACCTGCCAAAAACACGCCTTGCACAAAAGAATACAGGCCTGTTTGTGGATGTGACAACAAAACCTATTCCAATGATTGCACAGCCGCTGCTGCTGGAGTCAAATCTTGGAATCCAGGTGAGTGTAATGAGGAATAATTAATCAAAATATGATCAGTCAACACTTGTATAGGAAATGAGGAAAGAATTCAAACTCTTTATTGGACTTGGCTTTTTGACCTTTCTTTACTTTGTTTTTATAAATCTACAGCCAGAAAAAAAGGTAGATTTTTCAGCTCAGGTAAAACCCATTTTAAACAAACATTGTATCTCTTGTCATGGGGGCGTTAAGAAAAATGCTGGTTTTAGTGTCTTATTTCAAGCCGAAGCACTGGGAATAACGGAATCAGGACAGCCAGCCATAGTTCCCGGTAATGCAAGTAAAAGTGAATTAATAAGACGACTGCATTACACGGACACGGAAATGCGGATGCCTTACAAAAAACCCGCCTTATCGAAATCTGAAATCAAAATATTAACAGATTGGATTGATCAAGGTGCACAATGGGGGACTCACTGGGCATATCTTCCAGTGGAAAAAGTCGAAACCCCTTCGACGGTATCGTCCTCATCAGACAATTTCATTGGCAACCCGATAGACTATTTTGTTGCCGCAAGAATAGAGGACAAGGGGATGTTACCCAATCCATCGGCTCCAAAAAATATCTTGGCCCGGCGTTTGTCTTTTGACATCACCGGTTTGCCCCCAGATCCAGGTCATTTCTCAAGCTATACAACTGGCGAGATCTCCTATGAGGCATATTTAGACCTGCTCTTTCAAAGTACTACTTACGGCGAAAAATGGGCTAGTTGGTGGTTGGATTTGGCCCGTTATGCTGATACCATGGGCTTTGAAAAAGATCCAGGCAGAACCATATGGCAATACCGTGATTGGGTGATCAGAGCCTTGAATCGAGATCTGCCCTATAACCAATTCACCATAACCCAATTGGCAGGAGACCTTTTACCAAATCCTTCTGCAGATCAATTGATAGCCACTGCATTTCATAGAAACACCATGAACAATGATGAAGGCGGGACCGATGATGAAGAGTTTAGGGTAGCAGCTGTAATTGATCGGGTCAATACTACCTTCGATGTTTGGCAAAGTACCACCATTAGTTGTGTCCAGTGTCACAG
>PBCE01000045.1 GCA_002716845.1 Flavobacteriaceae bacterium
GGTACAGAAAATTGGGACACTTACACTATGAAAATTGATCAAGATGGAAATAAATTATGGGAGAAAAAAAGAGGAAATCCGCGGGGATTTAACCCACTATATGTTCATGACGAGGTATGGGATCTAAAAGCAACTCCTGATGGAGGTTGTATTATTGTTGCAGGAACAGGTGACGAGTATTCAGAATATTCCGAAAACTGTGAGGGTTCAATTGACAACTCCAATACTTGGCATGTATACTTAATAAAATATTCTGCCGAAGGAGAAATTCAGTGGGATAAAACATATTATAGATCTGATGGTGGTGACTGGGCTGGTGAGGCAATTGACTTAACATCCGATGGTGGTGCAATTGTAGCCGTTGACAATAGTGTTTTTGGATTTCTGAAAATAGCACCATTTTGAACAATAGTTGTAACTTTAACAAAATATTTTAACCATTAATTACGATGGCTAAGTGGATAAACTTTCTTTCTTGGTTAATGTTTGCCCTCACTAAAGTGTTGTTTTTCTTATTTAATAAATGTTTGTCAGAGTATGACAAGGGTTTTTTGAATTTAAAATGGTCTTTATAATATCAGGTCTTTTTTGAGGTTTGTTTCATACTTGTTTGTGTTTAACCCTACTTATTAGTCACGGGAGAGTTTTTTGTTCAATATGTATAATTAATAATCCACCCCCCTTTTGTAGATTTTGTTATATTAGTGAATATAAATTATTTAAAATGAAAAAAATATTACTTCTAGCAGGTTTAATTATGTATTCTTGCTCACAACCAGTTCAAAATCCGAAGTTTGAAAAAAATGTGGTGTTAGCAAAAAAATGGTTTGAATTGTGGGAAGCTGAGGATATTGAGGGGTTATCTTTAATGATTAGTGACAAGGTGGAATGGCAAGGAGCTTTCTATGGTCAAGAGCTAACTAAGAGCAAAACTGAAGTTATTGATTATATAAACGGATGGATTGGAGCGATGGAAAATATTAACTATGAACCTGACAATTTTCTTGCTGGTGTGGATCCAGAAACAAATTTACCTGATGGAAGTGTAAGAACTTATGGAACTTGGACTGGAATAAACACTGCATCAGACAAAAATTTTGAAGTCAAATTTTATCATTTTTTAACATTTAATGATGATGGCTTGGTAATTAATGGAGGAGATTATGGGGACGCAACTGGGACCGTTATGGCAGTTTCACCAGATGCTGAAGAATAATCTAAAACCTGAGATTAGCAGAAGTTTTTTATTATAACTCAAACATATCCTCGAGCAAAACAGTTAGAAGCCAAAGCACAGCAAACTTAATACAACAAATTATATACTCCAAAATCAAATGGAAACTTTTTAGCTTCACGTGGAAGGATAAAAAGTGGAGTATTTTTATCATTAGCGCTCCGTTAATTTTTTATAAAACTTTGGGGTGGCAGCATCCAACAGCGGCATTAAGGTTTTAATTACCTCCTCGTTCCCAGCGGCAATATTTTTATTTTCTTGCGGGTCATTTCGATGATCATAAAGTTCGAGGGTGGGTTTTTCTTTACGGTAAAATTTTGTCAAACGGTAATGCGGGGTTCTTATACTCACCCCATCCTTAAAATAACCGTAAGCTATTTCCTCATTTTCTTGAGGTTTTGATTTTACATAATCTATCAAACTATTTCCATCCAATTTGTAAGGTGCCTCAATACCACAATACTCCATAATTGTAGGGAAAAGATCAACACTTTCAACCACAGCATTAACTTCACTCATAGCGGGAGAAAACGCAGGAACCTTGATGATGAGTGTGCTTTTCAATGATCTTTCAAAAAGGGTATGCTTCCCCCATTTAAGATCATTTCCCAGGTGCCAACCGTGGTCCCCCCAAAGTACAATCATTGTATTTTGGTCCATGTCCAAGGCTTTTAATTCCGCGAGGAGTTTTCCAACCAGCTGGTCTATATAGCTAATTGAAGCATAATAGCCGTGGATGAGTTTCCGGGCGTAATCATCTGAAATGGCTCTGTCAAAGTTGGGTTTTTCGTCCCCACTTTCATAGTTGTAAAACTCTCCCATTCTCCCCATACTTTTTTGATGAACCCCTTCGGGGATAAAAGGGTCTGGAGCGATGGGGATAGCAGATCTCTCATAAAGATCCCAATATTTTTTTGGAGCATTGAAGGGCAAGTGGGGTTTAAAAAAACCCACCCCCAGAAAAAACGGCTTTTTTGCTGTCTTGAGTTTTTTTAACTCTGACAAGGCACTGTTCAATATCAAGCCATCGGGGTAACCATCGTCGGATACCGTTGCAATTTCGTAGGGTTTCACTTGTTTTTTTAGGGTCTGACGGCTTTCTCCACTGGCATATCCAAAAAAGGCATTCCATCCCGTTTTCCATTTCCCTGGATTGAAAATAAACCGATCCCAACTGTGGGGCATTTCTTTGATATCAGAAGGCTGATCGTCATAGTCATAAACCCATCCGTCAACGGAGTGGCTTATCTTGCCAATTCCTACTGTGGTATATCCGTTTCTTTTGAGGTGGTGAACGAAGGACTCGGGTCTTTCCACTTCCTTTTTACTGGCAGTTTCCTCGTAAAATGCACTGTTGCCGATGTGGATTTTTTTTTGAGGACGCAACCCTGTCATTAAACTATAGCGAGAGGCACCGCAGGTGGGCACTTGAACATAGTGGCGTGAAAAGAAGCTACCACTATTGGCCAAAGCATCCATATGGGGTGTTTTTACCACTGTATTTCCATAGACGCCCAATTCGGGTCTTAAATCGTCGACCGAAATAAAAAGCACATTGGGACGGGTAGGGGTCGGATCGGGAGCCGAGGTGCAGGAAAGGAGAAACAGTACTGAAAATAGCCAAAAAAACACAGATTTAAATTGTAGCATGTTGAGGTATGATTTTGGTCATAAAATTTTTTTTGGAATTAATTGAAACGCTGTAGTGCTCTTTCAAATTTTTTCATCACATACAAGTGAAGTTTTGCTTGAGTAAACCTGTAAATGGTCCAAGGTAATTTGGGAACGTATTCATGAATGGCGGCAATGACATATTCATTTTTTAATATGGACCTGAACTCCAACCAACCTAGATCTTTCCTTTTGGTCAACACCCCACCGGTGATGTAAAAAAGTTGCCGATTGGGGGTGCTTCTGTCTTCAATTAATCTTAACTCCAATAACATAATCCCCAGCAAGTAAAATCTCAAGAAGCTGCCATCAAATTTGGGGTTGATGAGTCCCGCAAACCTTTTACTCAGCCAAATGGGATAGTATTTTGCTACCCATTGTGCATTGTGTTTTTTGGGGTTATAGATCCGCTGAACACTTCTTACCGCATTTTTCTCGGCACGCATTTGATGAAAAGAAGGCAGTGGTGGCGGCTGGTGATTTAGTGCTCTGGCAATGCTGGTTTTGATGGGGGTATATTCTATTTTATACAAGTCTGAATATTGGTCGCTGGGCGTCATTTGGTGTTTTAAACTTTCCACCAACGGAGATACAAAGTTGATGTTGGCACCACCAAAAATACTCACCCACCATTTGGACAAACCCACAGTGAAAAACGGGATGGAGAAAATCCAACGTCTTTTATCCATAGTTTTTGAAGTCATTTGTAAAAGGTCCATATAGGTCATGACCTCTTTTCCACCGATCTCAATATTTTTATTATAGGTAGCGGAGTTGCCCATACACTGTTGAAAAAGCGAAAGCACATCAAATACATCTATAGGTTGATTTTTGGATTTTGTCCATTTCGGACATCCCATGACGGGTAAGTTTTTTACCAGGTTGGTGACAATTTTAAATGAAGACCCCCCGGGGCCAATGATAATTCCTGCCCTGATTGCAGTCAGAGGAGTAACTCGGGATCCCAACGTTTTTTCTACTTCAAACCGGGACAACAGGTGATTAGAAATTTGGTATTTGTCTTTGGGTAAGATTCCACCCAAATAAATGATTTGCTTGAGCTTATTCTTTTCTGCCGCACGCGAAAAGTTGTCAGCCAACAACAAGTCAGTATCTTCAAATGTTCCTTGATTCAGCCGGGTTGAAGGCTGCATTGAGTGGACCAAGTAGATGGCTATGTCTGCACCTTCTAACGCTTTTTCTGTGCTCGACATGGAATACATATCCACTGTCCGCCACTCGATATTGGTATTGGGATTGGATTTTACTTTTTTCCGACTCAAAGCGATTATATCAAAATCATCCTGGAATTTTTCAATAATCCACCTTCCTATAAATCCCGTCGCACCCGCCAAGACGATTTTTTGTTTCATAGTCCTAAAATATCAATAATTGTGCTTGGGTAGGGTGATTTTTTAAATAAAAGAAATGATAAATGACGATGAAATAAAATTTCCTTAAATTTGTGTAACAATATTTCAAATTCAGACCCGTTAGGTCTTCAATATAAAGAAGTTGTGTGTTGTTAAATTGGGAAACCATAATTAGCAACTGATGAGAAGCTTTCCAGTAGATCGGAGAGCTTTTTTTATACCCTAATTTTTTGAATGGGTTGTTTCCGATTGATCTTAGGGAACGATTACATTCAATTTTTTGGGCAGGATTTTGATCTCTAATTTTTTTGATGCTACAGGCAAATATTCACCATCAATTTGAACACAAAAATCACCAGGGGATAGGAGAATTATCGTTAAGTCCGACAATCGATATAAATTACACCCCTCCGATGTTAACTCCCTTTTCAATAGGGTATTGTTTATAAATTTGATCTTATTGAAGCTGTCCGATTTTTCCATCCAAAACAAATCCATAAGCCCGTCGTCGGATTGTGCTTGGGGGGTAAGTGTAAAATTGTATCCCTGTTGGTTGGTGTTGGAAATGAGCAGCACAAATGGACTGATTTCTCGGCGCTCCTTTTGGAATTCTATTTGAAGGCGTTGGTGTTTAAAGCGCATCAAGGCACCCATAAAAGCAATGCCATAGGCAAGAATTCCATGCCACTGGTTTTCCTGATATTTTCTTATAAAATGGGATTCCAATGCACAGCCCATATTTCCAAAAAAATAATGTCCATTGACCACACCCACATCCATCTCGCTAAGTTGATTTTTTTTGATGATTTTAAGAGCCTTAGAAACGCTTAGAGGGATTTTAAAATGCCGGGCGATGCCATTTCCTGATCCCAATGGAACAATGGCCAATGGAATTTCAGTCTCAACTAATACCTGAGCAACTTCATTAATCGTTCCGTCTCCTCCACACGCTACTATCAGATCTGCTTTTTCTAAAACAGCTTTTTGAGTCAAAGCGATGGCATGGCCTTTTTTCTGCGTCTGTAATACAAAAACAGTATATTTTTTCTTGTCAAAAAGCGATTCTATTGACTGGCGCAGTTTCCTAAGCCCGTGGGCTCCTTTTGGTTTTATAATGAAATATATGTTCATTCCTCAGTACTAGGCCGAACCTTGGGTCCCGACATCAGAGATTCAAAATAATCCTCCAAAAACATATTGCATTTCTCTTCCAATTCATTCATCTCAGTGGTTTTGTTTTCGATGAGATTTTTCTCCATGTTTTTGTCCTTAACATCGTAAAACCCGATGGCTTTTTCTCCATTGAATACACAGATCAAATTTTCATCCATAATAAAATAACTTCCACCACTAAAATAGTTAATTACCAAAGGACTAAATTCTTGCTTTGATACTAGGCTTCTGCCCCAGCTTTTAAATGGTTTTGTGTAGTCCAACAAATCGGCAACGGTGGGGTAAATATCCATATGACTTACCAGCTTCATATTCACCCCTTTCAATACACTGTTAGGTTTGAAGATCATCAATGGATTGGCAAATCGATTGACTGTTTTCTCGTAAAAAGGGAAATAAGTTTGGTTGCCGTGGTCGGCAGTAAAAATAAAAATGGTGTCCTCAAACCATGAAGCGTTTTTACTTGCTTTAAAAAATTGACGCAAGGAGTGATCTGTGTATCCAACACACTGGTGCATTGGGACATAACCCTTATCAAATTTACCTTCATACGCCTTAGGGATGATATAAGGCTCGTGAGATGTAATCGTAAATACAGAACTCAAAAAGGGGGTTTTTTGCTCATCTAATTCAGCTTTAACATATTGTAAAAAAGGCTCATCCCAAATACCCCAAGAACCGTCAAACTCTTTGTCGTTATTGAATTCTATTCTGCCATGGTAGCGATCAAATCCTAGGGTGTTGGAAAATCCTAATAAACCCATGGAGCCATTTGAAGCACCGTGAAAAAAAGATGTATGATATCCCAAATCCTTAGCGATAGAAACCACAGAACCTACCATTTGTCTCGAATAGAGTGATGATGCATAGGAGGTCTCAAAAGAGGGAATTCCAGCCAAAATTGAAGGCATACCATGGATCGACTTTCTGCTTGTGGCAAAACCATTTGGAAAGATTAAGCTGTGCTTGGCCAATGAATCCAGAAATGGGGTGAAGCCCTTATAATTAGGAATGTCATATGATTCGTTTAAAGCCCCCCAATACTCTCGTCCCATACTCTCTAAGATAAATATGAAAACATTGGGTCGTTTATCAAATCTTCCAGAGGGGGGGTATTGTTTGATGGTATTGAGTTCCTCCTCAATCTGTTGACTAGTAAAGCGGTTGTTGGTTTTTTCATAACCGTCCTTGCCAAGTGTTCGGATAAAAGTAAAAGTGCTGCTTAGCACCACATCTGCGTGTTGTGGCGATCTTACATTGTCCATGGCATCGATTAAAGTAATAGGACGGGTGCTTTTTTTGAAATCACCCCCACGTGCTCCTAAAATAAATAGCGCAATTGTTCCAAAAAAGAATGGGATAGAGCTGAGACCATAACGCCATTTATTTTGAATAATAACTGGATTGACCTTAACCTTTTTATAGGCCAATATAAGTAAATATAACATGACGATAAAAAGGATGATGAGATGTAAATAGACCCAGGTAAAATGAAAAAGTAAAACAGTTTTATTGTTTTCTGACTCAATTACCTCCAAAAAATTATTCATCAATCTATTTTGATTGAATCGGTAATAGGCAAAGTCAATAAAGTTGAGTGAAAGAAAAAAAGCATTACAAATCAAATAGACCCAAAAAACAATTTTTTGATAGGATAAAGAGGTCGTTTTTTTCCAAGGGATGATTGACATCAGAATAAAAATCATATTGGAATAAACGATGGCTGCATTATCAAAACGTAGCCCATAGTAGCACAATTCCGCCAGTTGTGAAATCGATTTGACCTGAACTAAATCGTTGTTGAAATACACAAAGAGTAGCCTACAAAAGAAATAGCAGATATAAACTAAAAAAATGCGATAAAAAAGCGCGATGAACTCTTTAAGGCGCAAATCCATATTCATAAATAAAGAGCAAATATAAGGTTTACTATGCTCTTTTATCGCTTTTGAAATAAGAGTAAGGCTTCCAATGGATCAGTCGGTTTTTTGCTTTGAAGTGGGTTAGAGTCCAAAACAATAAATTTTATTTCCAGCTTTGGTGCCTGGCTTTCCAGCCCCTCCCCCTGCAATCACAATATATTGTTTTCCGTCGACCTCAAAGGATGAAGGGGTTGCATAGCCTCCCGCATCCAATTGATATTCCCAAAGCAGTTGTCCGCTGGATTTATCAAAAGCTCTAAATCGTTCGTCCATAGTACCGCCAATAAAGGCAAGTCCTCCTGAGGTGACTACTGGGCCTCCCATATTGAATGTTCCAGTGGGAGGATGTCCCTTTTTTTCTAAAGCGGGGTAGGTCCCCAAGGGAATCTGCCAATCAATTTTCCCCTCGTCTAAGTTAATCCTCGACAATGTACCCCAAGGGGTATCATTTATGGGGTAACCATTTTTGGTTTTTAATTCCGGGTGACCGTTGGCCACCCATGGGATTTCAAAAACTTTTTTTGAGGGGTCCAACTCGATGATTTTATTTTTTCCCAAACCGACGATATAGTCAGCTATACCCCCCATGGCTCTGGCATCCAAATTTGGAAATGCGGGCATGGCACCCTTTCCATTGATCAGGGTGTTTATAATGTGTTTCCGGTCTTGGGTACTGAGTTGCCGCAGATTTTTATTTTGTTTGGAATGATGGCACGCATTACAATTAGATCTAAAAAGCTGTTTTCCGTATTCAAATGAAGTTATTTTTTTATTTTCCAATAAATTCAACATAGCAAACCATTCAGGCTCATTACTGGTATTTACATACAGCATTCTATCGGTAGGGTCATAAGCTGCGCCCCCCCAATCTGTTCCTCCATTAAATTGAGGATAAACCAGGGTAGGTTTTGTTGAGGGCGGGAGATACAACTGACCATAGAACATGTTTTTTAATGAATCTTTGATAGATTTATTTTCAAAGCCTTCTATTTTGTTGAGCGTGTTTTCGTCTAAGGTAAATTTACTGTAAATTAAATCTGGTGTCGTAAAAGGTTGGGTTTTAGAGGATACTTCGCCTGGGATTTCACTTTGCGGAACTGGAACTTCAGTAACAGGATAGATAGGAACTCCTGTAAAACGATCCAAAACAAAAAGCTGACCTGTTTTGGTTGGTTGCGCAATGGCCTCCATAATCTTACCCTCAGATTTGATTTCAACCAAATTTGGGGGGCAGGGAATATCGTAATCCCACAAGTCGTGATGTACTGTTTGAAAATGCCAAATTCTCTCTCCCGTGTTAGCATTGAGCGCCAGAATACAATTTCCAAATAAATTATCACCAGCACGATTTCCTCCCCAATGGTCATAGGACGGGGAGCCCGTTCCAAAAAACAAAAGCTCGTGTTTTTGATCCAAGGTAAATCCACTCCAACTGTTGACAGAAATAAATTCGTTTTTCCAAGCGTCTTTAGGCCAAGTATCGTATCCTTCTTCACCGGGCTTTGGAATGGTGCGAAACTCCCAGGCTATGGCACCTGTATATACATTGAAAGCCCGAATATTTCCAGGCATTGTTTTTTGATTGGCACCATCCAAAACTCTAGACCCCAATATAAAATGGTCTTTGAAGATGATTCCAGGGGAAGAGGCGGTGATAAACAAGGTTTCATATTGTGGACCAAATCCTTTATTAAGTTCCACTTTGCCATCTGTTCCAAAAGAAGGGATGATTTCGCCACTGCTGGCATCAATACTAAAGAGTGTGGAAGCTGCAACAAAAAGAAGTCTTCCATTGACTCCATCATCAAAATAGGTGATCCCCCTAGAATTTCCGGAATATTGTTCACCAGGAAAAGGATCAAAGCTCCATTCGATGTCTCCCAGTTTGGCATTGATAGCATGTACCCTCATGTCGGGACCTATAATGAACATATTATCTCCAATGATGATCGGATTACACTGAATTCCATCCTTGTAATACTCCTTTTCGTCAAAGATCTCCAATTCCCAAACTAATTTTAAGGACGCCACATTGTCTTTATTAATCTGTGATAAATCAGAGAATTTAGATCCAGAAGGGTCGCCACTGTAGACCGACCATGACCTAAATTGTTCTTTTGGCCCCTCATTACAGCCAAACAAGAGCAGCACGATAATTAATTTTAGTAGTAAACGGAAAGACATTAATAAATGGTTTTTTATTTATGGTTTTGTTTTTTTACTTACTAAATTTAAGATTAAATATTTATACGGGGTCAGGGTCGGGATCAATTTGTTTTTTTAAGTTTATTGTACAGGAAACAATATATTAGATGCAATGACAAAATTTTTTGTGGAGGAATACCTTAAATAGGATTGGATTCATAAAATAATTATAAACTTTTAAAAAAAAAAGTAGGGTATTCATTTTCCGAAACGGGTAATAAGTGTAATCAATAAAAATTGCTATGAAAACGAAAAAATTAACTGTATTATTATTGAGCTTTGGTTTTTTAGTAGCCTGCTCTGAGGAAAGCGGAAGTGGCTTTTCTGAAAATTTAAGTACCACCACTGTTTTAGAAACCATTAACGCCATTGCCTTCCAAGAAGATATTGATGAACTGGTTTCGGAGAGTATATTGCTAACCGCAAATGCCTCGAGTGCCCGTTCTGCCGATTCGAGTGTCGATAAAGGCCCGCAAAGATTCAAGGGAGATAAATATGGCAGCTGTGCTACTGTGTTGTTGGACGAGGAGACCAACATCAAAACCGTTACTTTTTCTGAGGATTGTGAGGGGAAAAGAGGTCAAGTGAGATCCGGGTCCTTAATCATTAGCCAATCGGACACAACAGGAGAGGCGGGAAGCTTTAGACAAGTAACTTATGATAATTTTTACCTCAATGGGGTTAAAATAGAAGGAATCCGAAGAACAGAAGTTATCTCCGTGGACGATAATGGAAGTAAAACTATGCGTAGTACCGTCACTGATGGAAAAATGATTTATGAAGATGGAACTTTCAAAACCAAGCAATCTACCATGACGCGCTACACCCACAGAGAAAATGGAGAAAAGATATACAGCACACTCAATGGAAATAAATCTGGGGTCAGCACCGAGGGCGTGTCCTTTTCCATGGAAATCACTACCCCCATTAGATTTGTTTATGATTGTACCACCGTTGGGGAAAGGAAAAAAGGTAAAGTTCCTGTGGAAGGCATCCAAGTGACTACCTCAGGGGATGAAGTTATAACCACTGATTTTGGTGACGGTAGCTGTGATACCCTTGTCGAAGTCACCAAGAATGGAGAAGTGGAAACGGTCGATTTAAAAGACCTTAGAAGAGGAGATCGCTTTAAGAATATTTTGAAAAGGAAGAAGAACAATAAATAACTCAATTAAAAAAGATGTTTAATTCTCTATCCAATTTCTTCGATATAATGTATCTTAGAAATTGGATTAAATAGGTTTTAAATTGACTGGCAAAGAGTTTAAAATGATTTACGACACCCACTTTGACAACCTCAGGCGATACCTTAACTACCGTTCAGGTGATCAACAACTATCGGATGATATCGCCCAAAGTGTTTTTATGAAAGTGTGGACAAAAAAAATCGAGGTCGCTTCTGGGAACTTAAAGAGTTTGCTCTTCAAGATGGCCACCGATGAGTTCGTCAGCCATGTTCGCCGTCAAAAAGTCGAGAGATCCTATAGCGAGAGTATCAATTTGCGAGTAATTCATGATTCCGAACCCGAGAATGATGGGTACGGTGACAAGAAAGTAAGATTTGAAAATGCCCTGGGTCAACTCCCTGAAAAACAACGAACAGCCCTGCTGATGAACAAGATGCAAGGACTTACCTACAAGGAAATTGCAGAAAGCTTAAATTTGTCTCAAAAGGCCGTTGAGAAAAGGATAAGCCGGGCATTGAATACGCTAAAACAAAACCTGAATCAGCAATGAGTAAAAAATCAGAATTTTCAGACCAACAGATCAACGACTTTATGTCAAAGGTGGACCTCCCTTTGGAAAAACATAAAGAAGCTATTTGGGCTGAAAAATTCAATTCTATCGTCAAAGACGATACCCCTGCTCTTTCAAAAAAGCCAGCTGTCTTTAGGCTGAAATGGCAGTATGGATTGGCGGCATCTTTTGCCTTATTGTTGGCCACAACTTTTTATTTGAGTAAACCCGATATTTTTAATGGAATGTCTGACTTTCTATCCAAATCGGCACTCACAGAACAAGACCTATTGGCCGATCAAAATATCATCGAATCATTATTTGTTAAAGAAAACGAATTTGATGAGTGGTTCGAAGAACAATACCTTTTAAGTTCAATCAACTGATGACCGTAAAAAAGAACTTACCGTTGATATTATTTCTTTTAGTATTCAGTTGGACGGATGCATTGTGGGCTCAAGAAATCGTCGCTCCAAGAGACTTGTATACCCCTCAACAAATGGAGATGATTGAGGAGCAAAAGCTTACTATCAAAAACAACAGAGATGTTTTTAGAAACTCTTTATCCGAGGAACAAAAGAACTTACTCAAAAACGCATCTTTATCGCTTAAAGTACGGCAACAGGAATTGATGAAGACTCTTTCTGCTCAACAAAAGCAGATACTCAAAGGAAATCGAGAATCCGTACGTAGGCTGAGGGAGATGTTTTCAAAGTCGTTGACGGAAAAACAAAAATCCGAGCTCAAACTAAGAAAGCAAAACCTTAAAGAGCGAAAAAATAAACTTAAAGACTACAAATCTGGCTTCGATGGACGGAGAGACAAACTAAATGAAAAGAAACAAAACATTAAAGACCGTGCCAAAAAAATTAAGAAAAGCAAATAGTTTTTAGCCAAATTCAATTTCCTGATTTGTGCTTTTACTATATTTATTCAATGAAAGACCTCAGTCTCATTGGCTTTTTTTGTGTCTCACTTTTCTGTTATCCACAGTCCGAAGAGGATCAAGTTATTGATAGTATTCTCGATGAGTTGTTTGCGACTGAAGCGTCACCGGTCGATTTTTCACAATCCCATTTTTTATATACCTCTATTTCATTTGATGAAAGTGTTTTTTTTGCAGGTCGGAACTTTGGGATAGACCAATTCGGATTCACCCCCAGCATCAGTTATATGAAAGGAAAAAGTTTTTTTGTCAGCTTGGGCTCTGCCTATTTCAGCGAGCTCGACCCTCAATGGGACTTTGTTTCCTTGAGCAGTGGATACAGTTTCTTTTTAAACAAGGAGGAACAGTTGAGCTTAACAGCGCTTTACAGCCGAATTTTTTTCTCAACTGACACTGAGGATCTCAATCCCAATCGGTTTTCTGTAGCATTTTCTTTACAGAAAAATTCTTGGGGAGCGCGTTTGTCTGGGGGCTATATTTTTGGAGGATCGGCTTCGTTTTATTCCGCCGCAGCCACCCATTTTGACATCCCAATAAAAAAAATCAAAAATGCGGAAATCAATTTACGTCCTCAATTGAGTTTTTTGATGAGTGAACAAACAGTGAGCGAACAAATTTCTGGCGGCATATTGAATAATACCGCCTTGGAAAGAGATGTCTTTGACTTGATCAATACTCAATTGAGCTTACCGTTTCTGCTGGATGTGGGGAGTTGGGATATTGAATTGTCCTACAACATTAATTTCCCTAAGGGATTGCCCAGTGAAAGTGATTTGAGCACCAACGGATATCTCTCACTATCAGTAGGTTATTTTACTGGGATTTAAAATTAATGATTGTTTTCTATCTTTAAAAAAAACAATATAATGGCAAAACGCTACAAATCCATTTTTTTGATTTCCGCCTTTGGATTACTTTTTTTCTGGGCATGCAAACCCAAACCGCAGCAATATCAAAAAGCACCTTTTACAAAACTGGACACCTTGGCCACCAATGACTGGTGGAATCGTACAAGCAGTAAGATTATAGAGATGAAAGTGCCAAGAGAGGAAGTCATTGCTTTTGGAATCTACACCGTCTCGGACAATACACTAAAACTTTCTGCACAGTTGTTTCCACTTTACCCGGAGGAATCCCGAATGGTGCACTTGCAGTTTTTTCAAGACCAGCAATGGATCACAGCAAAATCTCAAGAAGTAAATGAGATCGGCTGGTCCACTATTTTTAGAATTGAAAATTGGGACATGAATCAATCGTTAAAGTACAGATTATTGCATGGAAAAAAAGCCCAGTTTGAAGGATTAATAAGAAAAGATCCCACAATCAAGAAGGAAATCACCATCGCCGCACTTTCCTGTAATAGCAATAGAGACCGTGGAGCGCGGGAGGAATACGTAAAAAATATTAATGCCCTAAACCCAGACATGGTATTTTTTGCAGGAGATCAATCCTATGACCACAAGGAACACACTGCCGCTTGGTTAAAATTTGGACTTCAATTTAGAGCTGTTTTTAGAAATCGGCCATGTGTGACAATTCCAGACGATCACGACATAGGTCAGGGAAATCTTTGGGGCGAGGGGGGTAAAAAATCCATACGAAGTGATGGAAATGACGGCGGGTATTTTTTTCATCCCGAATATGTAAAAATGGTTGAGCGGGCACAAACTTCCCATCTTCCAGACCCCTATTATCAAAAGCCGTTGCACCAGGGAATCACCGCTTATTTTACCAGTCTCAAGGTGGGTGGCGTTGATTTTGCCATCATCGAGGATCGAAAATTCAAATCTGGTCCCAACGGAAAAATACCTCCACAAGGTCCAAGAGCTGATCACATAAATGATCCCACCTATGACCCATCGGCTATAAACCTCCCGGAACTGGAATTACTGGGAGATTTACAACATCAATTTTTAGAGGCATGGGGGCAAAATAAAAACGCTCCGATTAAAGCAGTGCTTTCGGCGACTGGTTTTTGCGGGGGTGCCCATTTACACGGTAAGGCAAGTAATCGGCTTCATGCCGATTTGGATTCCAATGGATGGCCACAACATGGCAGAAATAAAGCTTTGAGCTTAATCCAGCAAGCCGGTGCTGTTCATATAGCTGGAGACCAGCACCTCCCGACCATAATTCAACACGGAATAGAAAAATACGACGATGGACCTTGGGCTTTTGTTGTGCCCGCCATTGTGAACAATTATTACAGCAGGTGGTGGTGGCCAGAGGATGAAATGCCAGGAGATAATTCCAATGAAATACTGCCCTGGACTGGTCGCTATCTCGATGGCTTCAATAACAAAATCACCATGCATGCCTATGCAAACCCCGATACGCAATCCAATGGTGCAGGTTTTGGATTTATAAGATTCAATATCGAAAAAAATGAAGTTACTTTCGAGTGTTGGCCTAGAGGAGAAGATGTTAAAGCACCTCGAGCAAAACAGTTTGCGGGCTGGCCTTTTACGGTAAAGTTGTGATTGCAATATGAGAATCTTCCTACCACTATTTTTGTTGTTGTTAATTTCTTGCGCCTTCGCTGTAAAAACAGACGACACTCCCCCCAACGTGGTTTTTATTTTGGTAGATGACTTGGGTTGGAAAGACTTGACCTGTTATGGCAGTAGTTTTTACGAAACCCCCAATATTGATCGATTGGCCAAAATGGGTCTCCGTTTTTCTCATGCCTATGCAGCCCACCCAGTCTGCTCTCCCACCCGCGCTTCCATTATGACAGGAAAACACCCCACCCGCATAAAAATCACCGATTGGATTCCGGGACAAGACCCTCAAAACCGAAAACTTTTGGGACCAAAAGATTTGCACGCACTCCCTTTACAGGAGATTACCATTGCCGAGGCTTTACAAGGCCAGGGTTACAAAACTTTTTTTGCTGGAAAATGGCATTTGGGAGGGCAAGGGTTCTATCCTGAGGATCAGGGATTCCATATCAATAAAGGCGGTCATCACTTGGGATCGCCTCCCGGAGGATATTATACTCCTTATAACAACCCCAAACTCAAAGATGGTCTTGCAGGAGAACATTTGACCGACCGACTTACCGATGAATCATTGAAGTTTATTGATCAAAATCATCAAAGTCCTTTTCTTCTTTTTTTATCCTATTATACTGTACATACCCCTATTCAACCCCATAACGACTACTTCCCCAAGTTTCTCGAAAAAAGAAAAACACTCATCGACACCATGGCCGTAAAACAAAAGGAAGGAGGTGGCTATACTGTCCAAAACCAATACAATGCCCAGTATGCTTCTATGTTATATGCGCTCGACCAAAATGTGGGCAGAGTAATCGATCAATTAGAAGCGCACAATCTATTAAACAACACGCTTATTATTTTTACTTCAGACAATGGTGGACTGACTACCTTAGAAAAGGAGCACCGAACGGCGCCTACCAGTGTTTTGCCCCTCAGAGCAGGCAAGGGTTGGGTTTATGAAGGTGGAATAAGGGTCCCCCTGATCATAAAACCCCCCAACAACAGTTCAGCAAAGCGCATCGATGTACCAGCCGTTAGTATGGATTTTTATCCAACTATTTTGGAATATGCCCGTCTCCCTTTGAAGCCCGAACAACACCGGGACGGTATCAGTTTAAAAAATATCATAGAAGGAAAAACAAGTGAAACACATACTTTCATGGTTTGGGACTTTCCCCATTATCATGGGAGTGGCTGGACCCCGGGCAGGGCACTGCGCTTGGGACCATGGAAATTAGTGTATTTTTTTGAGGACACGCAATATGAATTGTATCATCTGGAAAATGACCCTGGAGAAAAAATCGATCTGGTAAATCAAGCTCCAGAACAACTCGAACACATGAAAAAACTCCTAATGGAATGGACTTCAACAATGAAGGCTCAAAACCCAATAGTAAATATCAAAGCATTATGAAGCGCTATTTTTTCGGAGTACTGGTTTTCTTCACCTCTTCACATTGGAACTATGGGCAGCATTCAGATTACAATTCTCTAACAGATCTGTCTTACTATGATCAAACATCTGAAGATCCATATTTGCGACAGCGCTGTAAACTGGATTTGTATTACCCCCAAAGCTCAAATAATTTTTCTACCGTTATATGGTTCCATGGAGGGGGCCTCACCAGGGGGTCCAAATCGATTCCTGAGCCGTTAAAAAATAAGGGCGTTGCTGTGGTAGCAGTTAATTATCGGCTCCATCCTCTTGTAAATGCCCCCGCGTATATTGAGGACGCAGCCGCTGCAGTGGCATGGGTATTCAAAAATATTGAGCGTTTTGGCGGAAATCGATCAAAGATTTATGTAGGTGGATTTTCCTCGGGGGGATACTTGTCATTAATGGTAAGCTTGGACGAAAAATGGCTCGAAAAATACAGCATTCACCCCAACGAAATTAAAGGGGTGGTTACACTTTCCGCAACCACTTTTACCAATCATACCATCAGAAAAGAATATGGAATCCCCATAACACAGCCCATCATCGATCATTATGCCCCTGTTTTCCATGCTCGAAGAGATGCTCCTTCCATCACATTGATTACAGGAGCGCGGGAAAAAGAGTATTACGGTATGTATGAGGAAAACGCCTATCTTAGAAGGATGTTAAAAATTAATGGTCATGATCAAAATGAATTGATTGAGATTGGAGGGTATGGGCATGAGATCATTGATGTAGGAATACCCTTACTTATCAAAAGGGTTGAAAAATAGGTTTTTTATGATGGTAAACAGGTCATATGTTTTTTTATTTACCGTTGTTTTTTTAGGTTTTGGCCCTGAGGAAAAGGGATATATTCAGAACATTCCAGGGACTCCCGAAGTGATTGAAATGGCATTTATTCCAGGGGGGGTATTTTCAATGGGAAGTTCAAAATCAGAACAAGGCCATTTTGGAGACGAAGGTCCCCAGCACCTTGTGGAAGTAGATCCTTTTTGGATGGGAAAATTTGAAATTACTTGGGATCTTTATGAATTATTTATTTCCAGAGGAATAGACAAGAAAAGGCCTGCGACGGTCTCGGGCAAAGAAGTCGACATCGATGTCGCTGCTGTCTCTGGCGCAACCCAGCCCTATACTGAGATGAGTTTTGGCATGGGTGTAGAGGGTTACCCTGCCATTTGCATGACCCAACTCGCTGCTGTTAAATTTTGCGAGTGGCTTTCCGCAATGACTGGAAATTTTTATAGGCTTCCGACCGAAGCAGAGTGGGAATATGCCTGTAGATCAGGGACCAAAACGGCTTATTCATTTGGAGATAATCCCTCTAATTTAGATATTTACGCATGGCATGAGGGAAATAGTGGAGGTGCCTATCACAAAGTGGGTCAAAAAGAACCCAATCCGTGGGGCTTGTTCGATATGCATGGCAACGTTTCCGAATGGACTCTGGACCAATACGTGCCTACCTTGTACAATACCAGAAAGCGCAAAACTGTTGACAACCCCTTGCAGACCCCGACCAAAACCTACCCACGAGTGGTAAGAGGGGGAGCGTGGTCAGATAATCCGAATCGTTTGAGAAGTGCTGCCCGCAGACCTTCATCAAAAAAATGGAAAAAAAGAGACCCGCAAATCCCAAAGAGCCTCTGGTGGCACACCGATGCGTCATTTGTCGGATTTAGGGTCGTAAGACCTAAGGAGACCCCAAGCCCTTTAGAACAAAATAAATTTTGGAATTAAAAAAGTGAAATAATGAAATCAAAACCAAACAACTCAATTAGCAGAAGAAACTTTGTAAAGCGTTCCACATTGGCCACCACGGGGCTATTGTCCACTTATCTTCCCGTAGGCGCAATGGCCCATGTAAATGCTGAAAAAAAATTAAAAATTGCCTTGGTAGGATGTGGAGGCCGAGGAACGGGTGCCATTGTTCAGGCCCTAAAGGCAGATGAAAATACAGAATTGGTCGCCATGGCCGATGCCTTTCAAGATCGCGTAGAGAAAAGTTTGCAGGCGGTGCAAGAACATTTTGATGGTGAGAAAAAGATCAACGTCAAACCCAAGCATCAATTTTCAGGATTCGACGCCTACAAAAAGGCCATAGACATGTCAGATGTGGTCATCCTGACGACACCTCCAGGTTTTAGACCCTATCATTTTGAATATGCCATCAATAATGGGAAGCACGTTTTTATGGAAAAACCAGTTGCTACCGATCCCGTTGGAGTCCGAAAAGTTTTGGAGGTCGCACGAATGGCTAAACAGAAAAAACTTAATGTGGTTGTTGGATTGCAGCGTCACTATCAACAGAAATACCTCGACTTGTACAAAAAAGTTAAAGCCGGAAAAATAGGAAGAATCACAGGCGGTCAAGTATATTGGAACAGCAGGGGTGTGTGGGTACGTGAACGCCAGCCCGGGCAAACCGAAATGGAGTACCAAATGCGAAATTGGTATTATTTCAATTGGCTCTGTGGTGACCATATTTTAGAACAACACATTCACAATATCGATGTTGCCAATTGGTTTATCGGAGGGTATCCCGCCCAAGCTCAAGGAATGGGAGGAAGACAGGTCAGAAATGGAAAAGATCACGGAGAAATCTTTGATCATCACTTTGTCGAATTCACTTACGGTACGGGTGCTATCATATCCAGTCAATGTCGACACCAAACCGGATGTATGAGAAGGGTGGATGAAAACATACAGGGAACGGAAGGAAGTATGTTAACCCAAAAAGGGACGCTGAGCGACTTGGATGGTAATGAAGTTTATAAGTACAAAAAAGATGTTCTGAATGAACCCAATCCCTATCAAGTAGAACACGATCAATTGTTTGCTTCCATCCGAAATGGAGGAGTTATTGCAGATGCTGAAAATGGCGCCATGAGCACGCTTACCGCCATAATGGGCAGAATGGCCACCTATTCGGGTAAGTTGATTACTTGGGATCAAGCCCTAAATTCTGATCTTCAAATTATGCCCGCGGTGGTGGATTGGAGCAGCAACCCCCCAACTGTTCCAGATAGTAATGGATTATATCCCATACCAACACCAGGTATAACAGAGTTTTAACCTTAGAAAATGAACAGAAGAAAATTTACCCAATCAACATTGGTAGCGGGATTGGGCATAGCCGCAGGCCCCAGCCCATTTGCACAACCAGGTGCCGTTGCGCCCCATTCCTTCAATTTAAACTACGCTCCCCACCTGGGGATGTTTAAGAACATGGCAGGTGATGATCCCATTGATCAACTCAACTTTATAGCCGATCAGGGGTTCACTGCTTTTGAAGACAACAACATGAACACACGGCCTATTGCCGTTCAGGAAAAAATGGCCACGACGATGAGAAAAAGAA
>PBCE01000046.1 GCA_002716845.1 Flavobacteriaceae bacterium
ATTTGGTTCAGGTGCTGTTTTTAGAGCTTTTGAAAACAGATTGATTGGAATTGACTATGCCATAGAAGGAGTTAAGGCAAAGTATGATTTTGGAAATAATTTTTACATTAAAGCTTTTACGGGAAAGCAAAAAGGAGCTCAATCCAATCGTTTTGAAACGTTTCCCCAAATAATTAAAGGAATAAATTCTGAGAAAGGAATCAGTTTTAATGACGGCAGTATTTTAAATATTGGAGCTTCAGCCGTGAACAGAACACTGGACGAAAACACAATGAGCTCTTTAGTGACAGAAATAAACGGATTGCCAATTGAAGAGCGTTTTTTTCCAAAATATAATGTATATGCTCTTAATGGGTATTTTAATACAAGCATTAAAGACTTTGGATTTAATGGCGAATACAACTATAAAACTTCAGAAGCAATAAGAGATAACCTGGGCAACCTATACAGCAGCGCCGGCTCATTGATTATTGGCGGTATAAGTTATTCTAAGCGAAAAATGGGGGCTAACAAAAAACAGGCAATAGGCCTTAATGTCCAGTATCGTAGAATTGAAAACTTCCCACTAAGAGTTTCCCCATATTCAAACTTATTAAACGGAATTATTTCTTATCAGCCATCAATGACTAGACAGGCAAGTTACAGAATGCTTGCTAGGTACCAAGCACCCGCTCAAGCTGTTGGTGAACAAGCTTATCAAGGTGAATTGATTTATTCATTAAACAAGAATACAAATGTATCGCTGAATTATTCTGATATCAGAGATTTAAGCGGTTTGCAACTTTTTAACGAGCAATTTTTTCAGGTTGAGCACAAGTTTAATCGAAAGTGGAAGGGGAAGCTAGGTCTTCAAATGGTCACATATAATCAGTCAGTTTATGAGGGGAAAGACCCTAAAAAAATTGATAACGTCAAAACATTTACTCCGTTCGGAGAGGTTACGTATAAAGTTAATCGCAAGAACAGCATTAGGCTGGAGTCACAAATGCTCAATACTGAACAAGATTTAGGAAGTTTTTACCACGGAATTTTGGAGTGGAACAACTCTCCCAAATATACGGTTGCAATAAGCAACATGATTAACACGAAACCGGTTAGGGTTGTTAACCCCACACTTGCGAACCAGGTTCTTTATTATCCGGGTATTTTCGTAAAATATAATGTCAAAACAACATCATTTACAGCATCTTATGTAAAGCAAGTTGAAGGAATTAATTGTACGGGAGGGATATGTCGTTTAGAGCCGGCCTTTAGCGGGTTGAGGTTTACTTTATCTACTCAATTTTAGCGATAAGAGCTTATTGTTTTAAAACATACGGCACTTCACCAAATGTCTTTTTGTGTCGATTTTTAACAGCAATAGCATCCTTCTCTATCATTGATGCTGCAATAATTACTCGGTGAAGGCGTCCAATCTTTTTGACAACTCCGTTTAGGCCTGTCGCCTCAACTTGTCTGAGCATTTTCTGGGCATTAGGTAGCTGTCCAAAGCTACCAACGAGAACGAGGTAAGTGTTGTTTGTGTTAATTGTAATATCTAAATCTTCAGAGGGGTTGTTATTCAGATCTTTAGGTTGAATAACGAGAAGAGTTGAGTCGATTTTTATTTTTTCAGGTACTTTTTTAATGGGCTTTATTAGTGTGTCTTCACGTGCAATATTCTTTTCGTGTTTTGTTTTTTCAAAGTCAAAAAGGTGTTGCAGTTCAAAATTGCTAGGCTTAAAGAAAATAAACCAAATGAAAAGGCCTAAAGAGGTGAGGTATAATAACCACTGAAAAATTTTAAGAACCAAAACCTAGAATTAAAAAGTTAAAAAAAGAGGTTTCCAACTCAGAAACCCCTTAAGTTTTATTTAGACGCTGCGAATCTAGACGCAACTTCATCCCAGTTAATCACATTAAAAAATGCAGAAACATAATCAGGTCGTCTGTTTTGATAGTTAAGATAGTAAGCGTGTTCCCAAACATCAATTCCAAGAATCGGAACCCCCCCACATCCAATGGCGGGCATTAAGGGGTTGTCTTGATTCGCAGATGAGCAAACGTCAAGTTTTCCGTTAGTTGAACACAACCAAGCCCAGCCACTTCCAAATTGGGTAGCAGCAGCTTTACTAAATGCAGACTTAAAAGATTCAAAATCACCAAAAGCGTCATTAATAGCTTCGGCAAGTTCACCAGAAGGTAAGCCACCACCATTAGGAGACATGACACTCCAAAAAAGAGTGTGGTTGTAGAATCCGCCACCATTATTTCTTAAAGCAGCATTGCCCATGTCTATACTTCTGAGAACATCTTCTATGCTTTTACCGGCATTTTCAGTATCGGCAATGGCAGCATTTAGATTTTTTGTATATCCTGCATGGTGTTTTCCATGGTGTATTTCCATAGTTCTGGCGTCAATATGAGGCTCTAAGGCGTCATATGCGTAGGGTAATTGAGGTAATTCAAATGACATAGTTTTAAATAAATTTATAATACAAATGTATAAGTATGTTTTTACAATAATAAATTTGTTTAGGAAATAAAGGTATAGAAATGAATTATAGTGATTTAGAAGAATCTATTAAAGCAAGAAGAACGGTTTATCCGATCAGTTTTTCGGGAAATAAAGCACCCAAATCAATAATAGAAAAAATGTTGGAGTTAGCTAACTGGGCACCAACACACTTAAGGACGGAACCCTGGCGTTTTAAAGTTTTCAGTGATTTAGGTTTGGTTTCATTGTTGGATGAATGCAAAGACCAGTATGTCAAAAATGTTCCAGCTCAGAAATTTAACATTACCAAATTAGATAGATTTGAAAAACATAAGAGTTCGGTCAGTCATATAGTTGCCATTGTAGTCAAAATAAGCGGGAAGGTGCCTGAATTTGAAGAGATGGCGGCTACAGCAATGGCCGTTCAAAATATGTGGCTTTATCTTTCTAACACCAATAGATATGGAGGATATTGGAGTACACCGCAATATTTAATGAATGAAGATTTTAATAAGTGCTTAAACCTGAACAGGGACGAAAAGTTTCTTGGTTTGTTTTATGTTGGAGAGCTGAAAGATAATGCTAAGTTAACGAAAGGTAACAGGTCAAATTGGCGTGAAAAAGTAGAATTTATTAAGACCTCGTAAATTCATTCTGCATACACTTTATAACCTTAACCCTCCTATATTTGTGACATGCCTTCAAGCCTGCATTTATATAATACATTAACACACAGAAGCGAGCAGTTTGAACCACTAAGCCCTCCATTTGTTGGTATGTATTTGTGTGGTCCAACGGTATATGGTGACCCACATTTAGGCCATAGTCGTGGAGCCCTTACTATGGATATCTTGTATAGGTACCTTAAACATTTAAATTTTAAAGTTAGGTATGTAAGAAATATAACCGATGTTGGTCATTTGATGAACGATGCTGATGACGGGGAGGATAAAATTGGCAAAAAAGCTAAACTAGATAATGTCGAACCCATGGAGGTTGTTCAGCGATATACAAATTCATATCACAACGCTTTAAAAAGCATAAACATTATTCCTCCAAGTATTGAGCCGAGAGCAAGCGGTCATATTATTGAGCAAATCGAAATGATTCAAGAAATCATGAAAAACGGATTTGCTTACGAAAAAAATGGTTCAGTTTATTTTGATGTGATTAAATATTCTGAAACGCATGATTATGGCAACTTAAGTGGTCGAAAAATCGAAGACTTGATTGCTGGAGCTGGAGAGAACAGAAGACCTCTTGAAGGACAGAGTGAAAAGAAAAATTCAAACGATTTTGCTTTATGGAAAAAGGCTTCTCCTGAACATATTATGAAATGGAACAGCCCATGGGGTAGGGGTTTTCCCGGTTGGCACATCGAGTGTAGTGCGATGAGTGAAAAATATTTGGGAAAGGAATTTGACATCCACGCTGGCGGAATGGATCTTTTGTTTCCCCATCATGAAAGCGAAATAGCCCAGAGCAAAGCCTGTAACCACAACAACCCTGCAAAATATTGGCTACACAATAATATGATTACTGTCAATGGTCAGAAAATGGCAAAAAGCCTAGATAACGGAATACTTATAAAAGAATTATTTAGTGGGAACCATCGATTATTAGATCAAGCATATTCTCCAATGACATTGCGGTTTTTTCTTTTGCAAGCCCACTACAGAAGTACTTTAGATTTTAGCAATGAAGCCCTTAAGGCTGCAGAGAAAGGGTTTCAGCGTTTAATGAACGGAGTAAAAAGTGTTGAAGGGCTAAAACCGTCACTTGAGAGTGACTATGATATTGCAGAATGGAAAGATAAACTATATGGCCAACTGAACGATGATTTGTCGACACCCCAAGTCATTGCCACTCTTTTTGGAGCGGTGAAGTGGGTCAATGAGATAGCAGCAGGTCGATCGAAAATTGCTAAAGAGGATTTAAAAATTTTGAAAACTACTTTTAAGATTTTTGTTTTTGAAATATTGGGTTTTGTCCATGAGAAATCTTCAAAGAACCAAACCTTGGATGGTGTTATGGACCTTGTTCTAGAAATTAGAAATACGGCAAAATCAAACAAAGATTGGGAAACAGCAGACAAGATTAGAAACCAGTTAAACGAGTTGGGTATAGAGATAATGGACGGAAAAGACGGAAGCAGTTTTAAAATTAACTAAAATGAAAAGACTAGCACCTGTAATAACTTTTCCTTTTTTAATTGCGGTCTTTTTTTGGAGCTGTGAAAGCAATGACACTAAATCAAAAAAAAATAACGTATACAAGCCAAAGGTAAGTGTTCAGTTTAATCAGGACAGTGCCTACCAGTATATAAAAGATCAGGTTGATTTTGGTCCACGAGTTCCCGGTAGTGCTGCCCACGGCATGACAGCTATTTACTTACAGGATAAATTAACGGAATTTTGCGATACAGCTTTTGTTCAATATGGGTCTGTTAAAAATCATTTAAACCAAAAAATTGATATTAAAAATATTATAGGTAGCTTCAACCTGTCTCAGAAAAAAAGAATATTGCTTTGTGCTCATTGGGATACGAGGCCCATGGCTGATCAAGATTCAGAGCGGCCCAATCAGCCGGCAGACGGTGCAAATGATGGGGCAAGTGGCGTAGGGGTGCTCATAGAAATTTCTCGACAGTTACAACTGCAAAGGCCAGATGCTGGTGTTGATATCATTTTTTTTGATGCAGAGGACATGGGCGACTCACAAGGAGCTCCCGAAACCTGGTGCTTAGGGTCTCAATTTTGGTCTAAGTTTCCTCATAAAAAAAACTATGTTGCTCGATTTGGAATACTGTTGGATATGGTCGGGCCTAAAGACGCAGTTTTTGCAATAGAGGGTAATTCCTGGCTATATGCTCAACCATATGTAAAAAAAGTTTGGAATACAGCTCAAAAACTGGGTCATGGACAAAATTTTGTTAATTATCAAGGAGGTCAATTGGTAGATGATCACTTATTTATCAATCAAATTATTGGAATACCCACTTTAGACATCATTCATTATGACATTCGCCAAAACACAGGTTTTGGAGATTTTTGGCACACCCACAAAGACAACATGGAGTCGATTAATAGAGAATCTTTGAAAGCTGTAGGCGAAACAGTTTTTAAAGTAGTTGTGGACCTTTAGAATTTACTTAGCCCCTATAAACCAAAAAGACAATATAGCTTAGATATAAAAGTAAAAAGAGCGACCCTGTTGGTTTGCTAATTTGGTTTTCAACTTTTCCCGTAATAACACTAAACAATATCAAACAGCTTGCACCAAACAGTATAATTATGTCAGTGTTGAGGCTTGATTCAAAACTCATAGGCTTTATTATAGCACTAATTCCTAAAACCCACAATAAGTTAAAAACGTTAGACCCAATAATATTTGCCATTGCGATATCTGTATTTTTTCTATAGGCTGCAACAGCCGAAGTTACAAGTTCGGGTAAAGATGTTCCAATGGCTACTACAGTTAACCCAACAAATGCCTCACTAAGACCAAAATGTTCTGCAGCATTGATTGCTCCATTAACCACCCACTGCCCACCAAAGAATAGTCCAACTGTTCCAAGTAAAACCTTTAAAATGGATTTTCCAGCAGTTGTTTTCTCGTCAGGGGTGTCATTAATTATGTCAGTACTTCCATTTTTTGCGAGACGTATAATGTATGCAATAAAAAACCCAAAGAAGGCCATTAGTATTACCCCGTCGACTTGATTTATAGAGTTTTCATGTGAACCAATAAGGTTGGAATTTGCAACAAAAGCAACGAGCAATAAAGCGACAATAGAATATGGTATTTCATAAAAGACCGTACTTTCTTTAATCTTAATGGGGTAGATAAAGGCAGAAACACCCAGTATAAGTAGAATATTAGCAATATTGGATCCAAGGATGTTGCCTATTGCAATTTGCGATGCGTCTTTTGAACTAGCCAAAACATTAACAATTAGCTCGGGCATGCTTGTTCCCATAGAAACGATAGTTAAGCCAACAACAAGGTTTGAAACGTTGTTGTTTTTTGCAATGGCTGCAGAGCCATCCACCAACCAATCAGCCCCTTTTATTAAGAAAACAAAACCAACAACAAAAAGCAAGTAAACCGCCATAGTAATGCAACAAATATGTCATTTTCTTTTTTAATAAGACTAAATGTATTTTTTACTCGATGAGTAAACAATGTAGACTTAAATGATGTTATAAGTTTGCAGATTAAAATCAACTAAATCTATGAACAAAATATTGAAGGGGCTTTTCATTCTTCTTTCCATATCCAGTTTTCAGTCTTCATTGCTTGCTCAAGAATATACCATAAGTGGTAGAGTTAAAGATGCAGCCAATGGCGAAACGCTTATAGGTGCAACTATACTTATAGCTTCGGGCGGAGGCGCAATAACTAATGAGTATGGATTTTACTCACTATCACTGAAGAAAGGTAAGTATACGATTACATATAAATATCTAGGTTTTGACGATTTAGTAAAGACAATTGATCTTAATCAAAACAAAACAATCAATGTCGAACTTTTGGCGAAAGCCAATGTCATTGGTCCGGCTATTGTAAGTGCTAAATCTTTAGAGAAGAAAGTTGAGAATAAGAAAATAAGTGTTGTTAAAATGGAAACAGCAAAAATCAAGGAAATACCAGTGATTTTTGGGGAGGTTGACATATTAAAAACGATTACACTTTTACCCGGTATTCAATCTGCTGGAGAGGGAAATTCAGGGTTTAATGTAAGAGGTGGTTCACAAGATCAAAATTTGATTCTTTTAGATGAGGCAACGGTATATAATGCATCTCATCTTTTGGGCTTTTTTAGTGTATTTAATGGAGATGCAGTAAAGGACCTTGAAGTCTATAAAGGAGGCATACCCGCCAAGTACGGCGGACGACTATCTTCTATAGTAGATATTAAAATGAGGGACGGAAATTCTAAACGATTTTCGGCTATTGGTGGTTTGGGTACCATATCAAGTAGGCTAACCTTAGAGGGCCCTTTGGTTAAAGAAAAATCAAGTTTTATGATTGCGGGAAGACGCAGTTATGCAGATGTATTTTTACCTCTGTCTTCAGACCGAGGTGTCAGAGAAAGTAAGTTGTATTTTTATGACTTGAATTTGAAAGCTAATTATGAATTGAGCGACAAAGACCGATTATATGTGAGCGGTTATTTTGGTAGAGATGTTTTAGGTCTCAGCGAGTTGTTTAAAATTAACTGGGGAAATGCTACAGCAACGTTAAGATGGAATCACCTAGTCAACGAAAAGATGTTTGTTAATACATCGTTGGTTTATAGTGATTTTAATTACGGTTTTGATATCAAGTTTGCTGAGAACGCAAGTTTTGGTCTTGATCAAGCCATCAACGACATATATATTAAGTCGGACTGGACGAACTATCTAAATCCGAATAGCAAGTTAAATTTTGGAGGTCAGGTCACCTATCACAGATTTAACCCGGGTTTATTCTCCGCAAATAATGAGGACTCGAGGGAGATTTTTCAAGACATTCAATTAGAAAAAAAGAAAGCACTTGAAAATGGACTCTATATTGATCACGAGTATACGCATAGTAAAAGATTGAACATGAGGTATGGGCTAAGGGTTAGTTCTTTTTCTAATATAGGAGGGTCTGAATTCACCTATATTAAGGACCCACTAACTAACGAGCCTATTTCTGACTCAACGGTAAAAGAAACTTTTTCAAGTCGTGAATTTTACAACACATATGTTGGTTTTGAACCAAGAGCATCAATTAGCTATAATTTAGCCTCTACACTTGCTCTTAAAGGATCTTACAACAGAACATATCAATATATTCAACAAGCATCAAATACAGCATCAGCTTTTCCAACAGACCAATGGTTCAGCGTTAATAAAAACATCAAGCCACAAAAAGCGGATCAACTATCTCTCGGTATTTTTAAAAATTTTGATATTGGGCTTGAGACTTCTATGGAGATTTATTATAAATGGATGGACCAACAAATCGACTACAGAGATAATGCTCGAATAGCATTTAATGAGAATTTAGATGGAGAACTTTTGTTAGGAAAAGGATGGGCGTATGGTGCCGAATTTTATGTAGCCAAAACCGAAGGGAATTCATCCGGTTTTATATCATATACGTGGGCCAAAACTATGAGACAAATTGAAGGAATTAGCGGCGGAGACCCGTATGTTGCAAACTTTGACAGACGCCACAACCTTTCGTTGGTATTTACTCAAAAGTTTTCAAAAAGATTATTAGCCACTGCATCGTTTGTGTATTCTTCTGGCCAACCACTCACTACACCGATAAGTAAGTATTACTTTGATGGCAAATGGAATTCAGAATACGACCAAGTTCGTAATAATTATCGAATACCAGCTTACCACCGGGCAGACATTGGGGTCACGCTTAAATCAAAAGAAAAACCAAACAAAAGGTTTAAAAGCAATTGGAATTTCTCAATTTACAACCTATACAACAGAGACAACCCTTATGCCATCTATTTTAGAACAGTAGAAGTTGAAGATTTAGAAAAAAACCCCGATGCTATTACAGGGAATACTGCAGCATTCCAAACTACATTGTTTCGAATAATCCCTGCTGTAACATGGAATTTTGAATTTTAAGAATTGATTATTATGAAGAAAATTAATTTAATATTAGCATTAGTAATTACATTATCTGCTTGTGAGAGAATTGTAGAACTTGAAATACCCTCGAGCGACCCCACAATTGTAGTTGAAGGTCAAATTACATCACAGTTAGAGCCTTGGGAAATACGGCTAACCGTGTCCCAACCCTATTTTGATCAAAGTAATTTAAGTTTTGTGTCCAATGCAGAAGTTTCAATTGTTGGAACGGACGGTTCCGATGTGAACTTAATTCATTCAGATAGCGGATACTATAAGTCTGAGTTTTCTCAGCAATGTTTGCCAGGCGAAATATATAGCTTGTCAGTGATGTACGACGGTCAGGAATACTCAGCCTCTGAAGTGGCTCCAATGGCCTTTCCGATAGACACTATAGCGTCATATTATTTACCCGAGAATAATGGTTTTATTGAAGAGGGTTATTACGTGTTTATTCAAGGTAAAGAAAGACCAGCAAAAGGAGATTTTTATTTATTCAAAGCATACAGAAATGATACACTTAAGGATGATTTTGGATCAAATTTAGATAGCGATGAATTTGGTAGCGTTTCGTTTTTAAATGAAGATTTTGACATCAACAACATAGCTTCAGAATTGAGTAAAGGTAAAACACCCCGACCATTTCCTTTTACAGTTGAGCCTGGAGATACTGTAAGGGTAGAACAATACGCAATTAGCGAAAAATATTTCAATTATATATTCGATATTGAGGCTCAATTAGGCAGAAGTGGAACCCCTTTTGATCCACCTCCAGCGAACCCTAATAATAATATTAATAATGGCGGTCTAGGGTATTTTTCTGTGGCCCACAAAGAGGGGGCTGAAATTGTGGTGGACGAATAATTATTCTATTCGGATTTTATCCAAAAGGCGATTGAGCTCTATTAATTCTTCTTCGCTTAAATGACCATGATCATGGACAACAGTATTAACCAACACGTTAGACTTTTCGAGAATTTGAGCTCCTCGCAATGTTAGAAAAACATTAATTTGACGACCATCAAAGGGGTTGTTTACTCTTTGTACTAAATCCTTTTTTTCTAATCGGCGAATCAACCGTGATGTATTTGACATTTTGTCGATCATTCGGGACGTTATATCTCCGACTGAGACGGGGCTGGGGTGTTGCCCTTTAATGATTCTGAGTACATTAAATTGCTGACTAGATATGTTACGTGCTTTAAGAACACTATTAATTTTGGACGAGAAGTAACTTTGCGTATAAGCAATATTTACGATTGCTTTTTCAGCATTACTTTTAAATTTTTTTTGTTTGATTCGTTTTTCAATCGTCATTATTGGTAAAATTAAAACATCTGACACAAAAATAACAGTTAACTAGACCAATAAATTGTCATATTTGTGAAAGTTGACAAATAACGTGCTCTAAAAATGAATATTATTGCACTAAATTATATAAAAAACCCAGTGCAAAAAGTATTAGTGACCATCTTATTTATTGCTATTGTTTTTGCCATAGACTTATATGTATTTCAAGGGTTTAAGGTTGTTGTAAAAAAATGGATTCCAACACACAGTGGATTAGCACACGTTCTTTATTGGTCCATTCCTGTTTTTTTATTGGCTTTTGTTTTAGTGCGAGTTATTTGGTTTCCAGAATCATCAAAAAACAATTATTCTATTTTTATCAATAGCTTTTTGATAGCTCTTTTTTTAGCAAAGTTTATTTGGCTCTTTTTTATTTTAACAGATGATTTAATCAGACTAGTTCGTTTTACTTCTGATCAATTTGTAAAACCAGTTACAGCTAAAAATATTTCAAGATCAGAATTTATAGTTACGGCAGGTTTTTTAGCAGCTAGTTCATTGTTTGGAAGCTTAATTTACGGAATAGCTAGCGGAGCACACAATTACACCGTAAAAAAAAGAAAGTTGCCAATTAAAGGCCTACCAAAACCATTTATCGGCCTTCGATTGGTTCAAATTTCAGACATTCATTCAGGAAGCTTTTGGAGTAAAAGCAGTGTTCAGGAGGGGATTAATATGATAAATGATTTAAAACCAGATTTATTTTTTTTCACGGGTGATTTAGTTAATAATTCAGCTGATGAATTTGATGGGTTCAAAGAGATGTTTAGTGGAATAAATGCAAGACTGGGTTCGTACTCGGTTTTAGGAAATCATGATTATGGCGATTATGTGAGGTGGCCCAATAAAGATGGGGTTACAAAAAGCGACAATTTGATGGGGCTAAAAAAACATCACCAAGATCTTGGTTGGAATCTTCTTGTTAACGATCACGACGTTATAAACATAGACGGTGAAGAATTAGCTATTCTTGGAGTGGAGAATTGGAGTGCACATCGAAGATTTCCTAAATACGGAGATTTAGGCAAGGCGATAAAAGGGGTTGAAAATGTCAAAAACAAATTGCTGTTATCCCATGATCCAAGTCACTGGCGTGCAGAAATACTTAATCAAATCCCGTCTATTAAAGCTACTTTTTCAGGACATACACATGGAATGCAATTTGGGATAGACAGTAAATATTACAAGTGGAGTCCTGTTAAATATCAATATCCAGAATGGGTTGATATGTATACCGAAAACGATCAGCATCTTTACGTTAACAGAGGTTTCGGGTATTTAGGTTACCCAGGCAGATTTGGTTTCTTGCCTGAAATAACGCTTTTTGAGTTGGAGTCTGTTTAGAGAACGATTAGCTGTTGTACTTTGCCGCAACTAACTCAGAGAGGAAATAAGGGTTTTTTTCTAAGTGATTTCCGACAACAACAATATCGGCACCAGCCTTAAATACTTTCTCTGCATCAAATTGGGTTTTTATGCCACCGCCGACAATGAGCGGGACATTGATTTCATTTTTGACAGATTGAATGAGTTTTTCAGATGCGTGGTTATTTGCACCACTTCCACAGTCAAGATAGATGAGTTTATGCCCCAACTGGCAACCAGCAAGTGCAGTTGCTGCAGCAATTCCTGGTTTATCTTGAGGTATAGGTGTTGTATTGCTTATATAAGAAACGGTTGTTGTTCTTCCACCATCCAACAAAACGTAACCTGTTGAGAGTATTTCTAGGTTAGAGTTTTTTAGCTTGTGTGATGATTCGATGTGCCTACCTATTAGAAGGTCTGAATTTCGACCACTGATTAAGCTAAGTAGAAGAATTCCATCGGCATGTTTATTTATTTGGTTTGGACTACCGGGAAATATGACAACTGGCTTTTTGGTTCTTTTTTTTATAATATGAATACAGTTATTCATATTTCCGTCAGTAACGAGACTACCTCCGACAAATATGAAATCTACATTTGTAAAATCGGGATGACCTATTAATGCATCGATTTGTTTTTCACTTGCCTTATCGGGGTCTATCAGAATAGAAATCATTTTCTTATTCTTGTTCTGATTGGACGATATGTCTTCTAAAATACTAATAGTCTTGTGGTTGCGAAAAGAGGTGTTATAATCAACATCAGTTTTCTGTTTTGTTTAATGTTTTTTGTGATTTTATCTCATCACCTACAACAGCTGGGTCAATTATTTCTAGACCAGTTGTAGGTGATTTTATCTTATCAACACCGCAAATCTCTTAAAAATAAGTCAACTGAAAAAGTTTAATGTTGGAGTGTGGAAAACACCCCTTTTTATGAGTCAGATTTAGACCATACTTTTGAGTCAAAACTCACTATAAAAAAATGAGTTTACTTTTAAATTCAACGTACCAACCAAAACTAAAAATATGACCAAAAAAACATCGTACAATAAGAGTGCATTAAAATTCAAGCGTTTCAACACTAAGGATGGGGTAGCCCCAACGGATTTATACGAATACGAATATCGAACTTCAGTAATTAAAAATCCCGCAGGAGACGAAGTTTTCAAGATGGAAAATGTTGAAGTGCCAAAAGATTGGTCTCAAGTTGCAACGGATATTTTAGCTCAAAAGTATTTTAGAAAAGCTGGTGTTCCTCAGCCTGACGGGTCTTTTGGTTCTGAAACCTCAGTGAAACAAGTCGCTCATAGACTAGCAGATTGTTGGAAAACTTGGGGCGAGAAATATGGATATTTTGCCTCAAAAAAAGATGCTAAAGTATTTTATGATGAGTTAGTGTATAGCATCCTTGGTCAGATGGCAGCACCTAACAGCCCTCAATGGTTTAATACAGGTCTTCACAATACGTATGGAATAACAGGAAAACCACAAGGTCACAGTTACGTTGATCCAACTACGGGTAAAACTAAAAAAAGCACATCGGCATATGAGAGACCTCAGCCTCATGCTTGTTTTATATTATCAGTAGATGATGATTTGGTAAATGAGGGTGGAATCATGGATTTGTGGGTTAGGGAGGCTCGTATTTTTAAATACGGTTCAGGAGTGGGAACAAACTTTTCTTCCATTAGAGGTGCAAATGAAAAATTAAGCGGCGGCGGAAACTCTAGTGGCTTGATGAGCTTCCTTAAAATAGGGGATCGAGCTGCGGGAGCGATTAAATCGGGGGGCACTACACGAAGAGCAGCTAAAATGGTTTGTCTTGATTTAGATCATCCTGAAATAATGGAATTCATTAGCTGGAAGAAAGAAGAAGAGAAAAAAGTTAAAGCGTTAATTGATGCGGGTTATAGTTCATCATATGAGGGTGAGGCTTACGCAACCGTATCGGGTCAGAATTCAAACAACTCTGTTAGAATACCCAACAAATTTTTTGAAGCATTAAAAAACGATGGAGAGTGGGATTTAATATCAAGAACAACAGGAAAACCTATTAGCAGTGTTCCTGCAAAACAAGTATGGGACGATATTTCTTTTGCTGCATGGGCGTGTGCAGACCCAGGAGTGCAATATGATACAACTATAAATGAATGGCACACTTGTCCTGAGGGCGGCCAAATTAATGCATCAAACCCCTGCTCAGAATATATGTTTCTTGATAATACAGCATGTAACCTTGCTTCGCTGAATCTAAGAAAGTACTACAACGAAAAAGATAAAACACTAGATGTTAAAGCGATTGAATACGCATCAAGATTGTGGACTGTTGTTCTAGAAATATCGGTTTTGATGGCTCAATTTCCAAGCAAAGACGTTGCAGAATTATCTTTCCAGTATCGCACTTTAGGTTTGGGTTATGCAAACTTAGGTTCTGTTTTAATGGTTAGTGGAATACCTTATGATAGTCCAGAAGCAACAGCGATTGGCGGTGCAGTAACTGCAATTTTAACCGGAACAGCATATGCAACTTCA
>PBCE01000047.1 GCA_002716845.1 Flavobacteriaceae bacterium
AGGACTTTTATTACTAATTTTTATTGTGGTATTAAGCCCAATAATGCGACAAGTCCCACTTTGTGCCTTTGCAATTTTACTGGTTTATACCGGATTTAAACTGGCATCACCTGCGGTATTTAAACAAGCCTATAGCCAAGGTGCTGAGCAACTCATGTTCTTTGTTGGAACCATGGTTTTAACCCTGTATACCAACTTATTGATTGGTTTGCTTGGTGGATTGTTATTGGCTCTTGTTACACATATGTTGTTGGCAAGAATGTCTATTCCTCAGTTTTTCAAAATGGTTTACAAATCAAAAACAAAATTATTAAAACGTGCAGATGGTACTTTTGATTTAAAAATAAGAGGCATTGCGAATTTTTTAGGCATTCTAAAAGTTGATAAGCTCGTGGCTAAAATTCCTTATGGTGCCGATGTAAATATAGATTTATCTGAAACGCGATTGGTTGGGATCACCTATATGGATTATTTGGTGGAATTCTTAAAGGCACAAAGAACATCTGGTGGCCAAGTCTTTATCACAGGGCTGGACTCACATGTGTCCTTCTCACCTCACAACAGAGCTCTAAAAATTAGTTTAAGCAGTGCTACCGCTAAACTGTCTCAACGCCAAAAACGCCTGCGGAATTTAGCAACTGAAAAAAACTACCAATACAGCAGTCAAGTGGATTGGAATACCATTTACCTAAAGAAATTCCACTTTTTTGAAATCAGACCTATTGAGCGCAAATACAATTGCCTTAAAGGTACCTTTGAAGACCTCAACATCGCTTGGGAAATTTCGGATATCACATTCAATGAAGGTCAAGCGTTCACAGCCGAAACCTTTAATACGACTTTAATGATATTGAAATTGAATCAAAAGATTCCTGTTTTCAGCATGGAAAAAGAGGGGGTTTTAGGAAAGATTTTTGATAAAGTCATGGCCTTCACAGGCTACAAAGACATTGATTTTGAGATGTATCCAGATTTTTCAAATAAGTTTCTCTTGATGGGTAATGATGAATCTGAGATTCGATCCTTTTTTACAGATGAAATCATTCGCTTTTTTGAGAATAACCATATTTACCATCTTGAAAGTAATGGAGAAGCTCTCATTATTTTTGATAAAATCAAATTGGCACGAACCGATGAAACCATTGCATTTATAAAATATGGTGAAGAACTGGCCAAAGTCTTGAACGAAAAATCAACACAATAATAATTAATGGTGCTATTCACCAATCGATTAGCTTACGGCCTTTTAATTTTAAATAGGCATTGACTTTGCTAAAATGTCCATTACCAAACCAATAACCACGATTTGCGCTAAGAGGTGAAGGATGCCCACTTTCCAAAACGAGATGGTTTTGGGCATCAATCAATTTTCTTTTTTTACGAGCAGAGTTACCCCACAATAAAAAAACCACATTAGAGGTATGGCTTGAAATGGTTCGAATGACATGGTCGGTAAATTGCTCCCAGCCTTGATTCTGGTGGCTCCCAGCCTTTCCTTCTTGTACCGAAAGCGTGGCATTGAGCAACAAAACACCCTGAGACGCCCAAGTTGATAAATCGCCATTTTGAGGCGGTGGAATTTTCAAATCCATTGCCAATTCTTTAAAAATATTGTTGAGTGATGGCGGTAAGGGCATTTCAGGGTTTACAGAAAACGCCAAACCATTGGCTTGACCTAAGCCGTGGTAAGGGTCTTGTCCTAAAATTACTACTTTTAAGGCTTTGAAAGCACATAAGTTAAACGCATTAAAAATTTGATTAATGGGCGGAAAGCAAATGGTTTGAGAATATGATTCTTCAATAAAAATCTTCAAAGATTTAAAATACGGTTGTTCAAATTCTGAATTAAAAATGGACTGCCAGTCTTCATTAATTTGAAACATACTGTGGTTTTTAGCGGTCATAAATAAATGCTAACATGACAAATTTAAAGCATATTCTAAACATTAATAGCTAAATTTGTCTTCGTTAAAGAAAATATGGTTAAAATTTCTCAAAAAACGCTGGATGACTTGGAATTTGACACCGTTATAGGCCAAGTTGCGGCATTTGCAATTACTTCTTTAGGGCGTTCAGAAATTGAGCAACTCATCCCCTATGCTTTAAAAAAAGACTGCCTTAAGACTCTAAATTTGGTGCACGAGTATCTGTCTTCTTTTGACAATGAAAATCGAATTCCCAATCACGGCTTTGACGATATTACTAAAGAATTAAAGCTGTTAGGTATTGAAGATAACTTTTTGGATGTTGAGCAATTTCGAAAAATCGCAGATCTTTCCATTACCACCAATACGCTACTTAATTTTTTTAAAAAATTTCGTGAATATTACCCTTTGCTCCTTGAGCGTTCTGAAGCGCTGGAAAAAACCATGGCAGTGTCCAATCAAATCAATAGCGTTATTGATAAGTATGGTGCCATTAGAAATGATGCTTCAGAGCGTTTATATGCCACCCGCAAGTCAATTCAGAGTGTTCGTACCAAAATAAACACCAGCTTTAATTCGGCCTTGAGCCATTACAACAGTGCCGACTATTTGGACGATATTAAAGAAACCGTCATGGAAAATCGCAGGGTATTGGCGGTAAAGGCCATGTACCGACGTAAAGTGAAAGGGAGTATTTTAGGCGCCAGCAAGACAGGCAGTATTGTCTATATTGAACCCGACGCAACCCATCAGCACCAGCGGGATCTCAACAATCTTGAATTTGAGGAAACTGAAGAAATCAAGCGGATTTTATTGGAGCTCACAACATATGTAAGAGGCTTCAAGCCACTATTGCAACAATATCAAGTGTATTTAACCCGCATTGATGTATTGTACTCAAAAGCAAAATATGCAACCGCTGTCAATGGTATCCTTCCTGAAATTAGCGAAACGCAAAACCTGTATTTAAAAGATGCCTACCATCCCCTGCTGTTGTTAGCTAATAACGAACAAGGAAAAGAAACCTTTCCACAAACGATTGAAATGACGCCCGAGAGTCGAATCATTGTCATTTCTGGACCCAATGCAGGTGGAAAAAGCATCACCCTTAAAACTGTTGGGTTACTACAATTGATGTTGCAATCGGGTTTGCTTGTTCCTGTTCACGAACGTTCAAAAATGTGTTTTTTTGACAGTATTTTAAGTGATATTGGAGATAATCAGTCCATAGAAAATCATTTGAGCACCTATAGCTATCGCTTGAAACAAATGAACTATTTTCTCAAAAAATGTAACAAGCAAACCTTGTTTTTAATCGATGAATTTGGAACAGGCAGTGATCCTGAACTGGGTGGGGCCCTAGCAGAAACTTTTCTCGAAGTGTTTTATGAAAGAGAAGCTTTTGGCATCATCACAACCCATTACAGCAATCTCAAGCTTTTAGCGAACGAATTGCCTCACATCCAAAATGCCAATATGTTATTTGATGAAAAAACACTGTTACCTATATTTAAACTTATTATTGGACAGGCGGGCAGCTCCTTTACCTTTGAAGTGGCCCAAAAAAATGGGATTCCTTACAGTTTAATCAATCGCTCTAAGAAGAAAATAGAACGTGGTAAAATTAGGTTTGATAAAACCATTGCGCGCCTTCAAAAGGAACGTTCAAAACTCGAAAAAACAGAACGGGCGCTCAAACAAAATGAGGTCAAAAAAGGATTGGAAGCGGAAAAACTAGAATCTACCAATCAAAAAGCTCAAAAAAAGTTACAAAACTTCCAAGAACTTTATGACAGCAATCAACGCCTTATTTATTTAGGTAAAAAAATTGTGGCCTTGGGTGATGCCTATTATGAAAACAAACGCAAGCGCGAACTAATGACAGAGCTTTTTAAGTTGGTTCAAATTGAAAATTCAAAAAAGACCAAACTCTCCAACAAGCAAAAAAAGGCTAAAATAATTGAAGAAAATCGCTTACAAAAAGAGGTAGAAAAAAAAGTAGCCAAAATTAGAAAGGAAAAAAAAGCTGCCAAAGCCAAAGCTGCAAAAGTACCTCCAAAACCCATGCACAATTTCAAGGTTGGCGAAAACGTTCGTATGGACGATGGTCGGGCAGTGGGCAGTATCGATAAAATCGAGAAAGGTAAAGCCACAGTTAACTACGGATTGTTTACAACAAAGGTGAGCTTAGAACGTTTAGAATTTGTAAAACCTAAAAAATAAGCCATGATTGTATTTTTTGACGGGGTTTGTAATTTATGTCAAGGCAGTATTCGTTATTTGATTAAAAACGATAAAAAAGGCGTCTTAAAATTCGCCTCACTTCAAGGAGATTACGCCAAAGACTTTATTGATCAAAAAGATTTTGTTGATCAAACCGAAATTCATTCCATGCAGAGTATTATGTTCTTTGATGGGAAAAACCTTTACAAAAAAAGTACTGCTGTTTTAAAATTATCAAGTTTAATAGGCGGCTGGCACCAATTACTGTTACTGGGTTATATAATACCGCGATTTTTAAGAGATGGGCTGTACAATATTGTAGCCAAGAACCGTTACCGCTGGTTTGGTAAAAAAGACCAGTGCATGTTGCCTAGTAAAGGACTTGAAAACCGTTTTTTAGACTGAATTAATTGATTAAATTTAGCAAGAAAATCGCTTTTCAGATTCAAAAAAAATAATTTAAAAAAAAATGAAAAAATATTTAGCACCTAAAAAAAAATGTTTAGGTTTGCATCATTAATTTTTTAAATAATGAATTTAATTACAATACATCATCATTCACATTTTTGCCAACAGGCGAAGTGAATATGATATGTAATTAAATTAAGATATTCAAAAAACACCGTCTGATCAAACCCGATGGTGTTTTTTTATGACCATAGGTTTGCTCAGGCCCTTAAAAACAAAATATGAGCAAACTAAAAATTGCAATTCAAAAAAGCGGAAGACTGAACGAGGATTCGCTAAAGCTCTTAAAAGATTGTGGTCTTGCCATTCACAATGGAAAAGACCAATTGAAAGTGGTTGTCAATAATTTCCCAGTGGAGCTTTTATACTTGCGCAACTCGGATATTCCTCAATACTTAGAAGACGGAACCGCTGATTTAGGCATCATAGGCGAAAATTTACTTTTGGAAAAGCAAAAGCAAGTAAGTGTCGTCAAAAAATTAGGGTTTTCAAAATGTCGTGTTTCATTGGCAGTACCCAAAGATTTAGAAGACAACAGTCTAAAGTATTTTAACGGCAAAAAAATTGCAACCTCCTACCCCGTTACACTTCAAAAATTTCTAAGTGAAAATAAAATCAGTGCAGAGATTCACCCCATTTCTGGATCTGTAGAAATTGCACCGAACATAGGATTAGCAGATGGGATTTGTGATATTGTTAGCTCTGGAAGTACTCTTTTTAGAAATGGTTTGAAAGAAACACAAGTTATTTTAAAATCTGAAGCTGTATTGGTAAAGTCCTTAAAACTCAGCAAAGCTCAACAAGCCATTCTGGACAAACTGTTGTTTAGAATTAATGCTGTATTGAGAGCTAAAAACAGCAAATATATTTTACTCAATGTCCCTAACGAAAAAATAAAGCAGGTATCAAAGCTGCTACCAGTGCTAAAAAGTCCCACCATTTTACCATTGGCAGATGAAGGCTGGAGCTCTTTACACACTGTAATTGACGAAACTAAGTTTTGGGAAGTTATCGACGAACTTAAAGCAGCTGGCGCAGAAGACATCTTAATTGTACCAATTGATAAAATGGTAATATGAAAACTTATAAGAATCCCAATCAAAAAAAATGGGCTGAGCTCATAAAACGCCCCGCAATTAACCAATTACAACTGAGTAAAACAGTCGAAGAAATTATCCAAGATGTGTCCGACAATGGAGACGAGGCTCTATTTAAATATACCCAAAGGTTTGACGGTGTAACATTAAGCAAGCTTGAAGTGCGTGAAAAAGAAATTGAAAATTCAATTGCTCAAACACCTCAATCCCTGAAAGCGGCAATAAATATTGCTTACAATAATATCAAAGCGTTTCACATGGCACAACAACGCTCTGAGGCAACAGTTGAGACCATGCCAGGAGTGCGTTGTTGGAGAAAGTCCGTTGCTATTGAAAAAGTGGGGCTCTACATCCCCGGAGGAACAGCACCATTATTTTCAACAATTTTGATGCTTGGCATTCCTGCTCAAATTGCAGGTTGCAAAGAGATTGTTTTATGTACGCCACCAAACAAAAACAAAACCATAGACCCAGTCATTTTATACACCGCAAAACTTGTAGGAATTACTAAAATATACGCTGTTGGAGGTGCCCAAGCCATCGCAGCAATGGCCTGTGGAACAGAAAGCATTCCTCAAGTCTATAAAATTTTTGGACCTGGTAACCAATATGTTACAAACGCAAAAGAATGCATTCAACAAAGGGGTGTGGCAATTGACATGCCAGCAGGACCAAGTGAATTGTTGGTGATTGCAGACGATTCTTGTAATCCTGCCTTTGTCGCATCGGATTTACTATCGCAAGTAGAACACGGTACTGACAGTCAAGTGGTTTTATTGAGCGACAGCGAAAAAATAATTGAGGCCTGCTTGAGGGAAGTAGTTCAACAAACGGAACAATTAGAAAGAAAAAAAACTGCGATTGAAGCTTTAAAAAACAGCAAAGCCATAAGTTTAGAAAGCATGCAACAGTGTATTGAATTCAGCAACAGATATGCGCCAGAGCATTTAATTATTGCTTCCGAAGAGGCAAATGAATTGGCGGAAGAAGTTGTAAATGCAGGTTCTGTATTTTTAGGCAATTACAGTTGTGAGTCTGCGGGGGACTACGCCAGTGGCACCAATCACACATTACCTACCAATGGCTATGCTAAAAATTACAGTGGGGTTTCTTTGGATAGCTTCGTAAAAAAAATCACTTATCAAGAAATTAATAAGCAAGGAATTCAAAACCTTGGTAAAACAATTGAAATTATGGCAGAGGCCGAAAAATTAACAGCGCATAAAAATGCGGTTACACTAAGACTGAAAGACATTGAAAATGATTGATATCAACCAAATCGTAAGACCCAATATACTGACGCTAAACCCCTACACTAGTGCAAGAGATGCGCATACAGGACGTGAAGGTGTTTTTTTAGATGCCAATGAAAATCCCTATGGGACACTAAACCGTTACCCAGACCCCTACCAAAGAAAACTCAAACAAAAATTAGCGATATTAAAAGGCGTTGCTCAAGAAAATATATTTATTGGAAATGGTTCTGATGAGGTCATAGATTTAGCGTTTAGAATTTTTTGCAACCCTGGTGAGGATAAGGTATTAACTTTTTCTCCTACCTACGGAATGTACAGTGTGTCTGCTGCCATTAACAACATTGAATTGATAAACCTTCCACTTGCAACTAATTTTCAAATCAACATGGATGAACTCAGCCCCTACCTCAACGATTCAAGCATAAAATTGATATTTATTTGTTCGCCCAATAACCCTACTGGAAATTTAATCTACAGCGCAGATATAGAATTGATCCTGAATCAATTTGAAGGCATTGTAATTCTAGATGAGGCTTACATTGATTTTGCCAATAGAGATTCTTTAATCGGTTTATTACAAAGCCACAACAACCTAATTGTGATGCAAACTTTTAGCAAAGCTTGGGGGTTGGCCGCAGCAAGATTGGGAACGGCTTACTCAAGCGAAGAAATCATTGCCATTTACAATCGTGTAAAACCGCCCTATAATGTGAGTGCAATAAATCAACAGGCAGCTATTGATGCCCTTGATAACATCAAAAATTACAAGGAAAAATTGGCGTTAATCAAAACGGAAAAAGAAAGACTTATAACAAAACTCAAAACAATTCATCGCATTAAAACCATTTACCCTTCTGATGCAAATTTCTTATTAATTGAAGTCACCGATGCCAACCGATTGTACAAAGACTTAGTCGCGAAAAAAATTATAATCAGAAACAGAGATAAACAAATTGCAAATTGCCTAAGAATCTCTATTGGTACTGCAGAAGAAAATGAAAAGTTAATAAATGCCTTAAGAACGTACGCATGAAAAAAGTATTATTTATAGACCGAGATGGAACATTAGTCATTGAACCTCCAATTGACTATCAATTAGACAGTTTAGAAAAATTGACATTTTACCCTGGAGTATTTCAATGGCTATCTAAAATCACAACAGAATTAGATTACGAATTGGTTATGGTCACAAATCAAGACGGCTTAGGAACAGCGGCCTTTCCTGAAGATACATTTTGGCCTGCTCAAAACAAGATCATAGAGGCGTTTGAAAACGAAGGAATCACATTTTCAAAAGTCTTAATTGACAAAAGTTTTCCGGAAGATAATGCGCCTACTCGAAAACCAAAAACAGGTTTATTGAATGCTTATATCTATGGTGAGTACGACTTAACCAACTCCTTTGTGATTGGAGACAGAGCAACTGATATCATGCTGGCAGATAATTTAAACGCCCAAGGCATATTTATAGGAGACAGTAATGAAGCAGCCGTTTTGTCTACAAAAAAATGGTCTGATGTCTACAATTATTTAAAGGCGATTCCAAGACAAGCGACTGTAAAACGCTGCACCAAAGAAACAGACATAACTGTCCACATAAATCTTGATGGATCCGGCCATTCTAAGCTTGATACTGGTATTGGATTTTTTGACCATATGTTAGAACAAATAGCCAAGCACGGAAACTTAAACTTAGAAGTAAGTGTCAAAGGAGATTTACAGATTGATGAGCACCACACTATCGAAGATGTTGGGATCAGTTTGGGAGCTGCATTTTTAAAAGCATTGGGCAATAAAAAGGGAATTGAACGCTATGGTTTCTTATTACCAATGGACGATTGTTTGGCCCAGATTGCGATTGATTTTGGCGGACGACCGTGGTTGGTTTGGGAAGCAGAATTTAAACGAGAAATGATAGGTGAAATGCCTACAGAAATGTTTATGCATTTTTTTAAATCCTTTAGCGATGCTGCAAAATGTAATCTCAATATAAAATCGGAAGGAAGCAACGAACACCACAAAATAGAAGCTATTTTTAAAGCCTTTGCCAAAGCCCTGAAGATGGCCGTAAAAAAAACAAACAACTTTAACATCCCAAGTACAAAAGGAACTCTATGATTGCGATCATAAAATACAATGCGGGCAATATTAAATCGGTTCAAAATGCATTGACCAGGCTTGGCTATGAAAGTGAAATAACAGATGACCAAATGGCCATAAACACTGCAGACAAAGTCATATTCCCCGGCGTTGGAGAGGCCAGTACAGCAATGCGTTATTTGAGGGAAAAAGGATTGGATAAAGTGATTAGCGACGTGACACAGCCTTTCTTAGGAATTTGCTTAGGCCTTCAATTAATGTGTGAAAGTAGCGAAGAAGGCCATACAGACTGCTTGGGCATATTTGACACAAAAGTGAAATTATTTCCACCTGAAGATAAAGTCCCTCATATGGGATGGAACTCTTTTAATACTTTAAAAGGACCGCTTTTCAAGGAAGTAAAAAAGCAAGATAATGTCTATTATGTGCATAGCTATTATGCTGAAAAATGCAAGGACACCGTAGCGTCTTGTAATTATGTAAAACCCTTTAGTGCAGCCTTACAAAAAGATAATTTTTATGCAACCCAATTTCACCCAGAAAAATCTGCAGGCGTTGGAGCACAAATTCTTAGAAATTTTTTACAACTATGAGATTGATACCTGCCATAGACATCATACAAGGACAGTGTGTTAGACTCTCCAAAGGAGATTTCAATACCAAAAAAGTATATAATTTAAATCCCCTAGAAGTTGCCAAGTCGTTTGAAGACAATGGGATTAAACACCTTCATTTAGTCGATTTAGATGGGGCAAAATCCCAACACATTGTCAATTATAAAATATTGGAAAGCATTTGCACCAAAACAAACCTAAAAGTAGACTTTGGTGGCGGTCTAAAGTCCGATGACGATTTGAGAATTGCATTTGAAAGTGGTGCACATCAAATTACAGGGGGTAGCATCGCTGTAAAGCAGCCCGAAATCTTTAATGCATGGTTGCAAGACTATGGGAGTGACAAGATCATTTTGGGAGCGGACTGTAAAGACCAAAAAATTGCCACTTCGGGCTGGCTGGAAACTTCAGCGTTAAACGTGATAAGTTTTATAAAAAATTACGAAGAAAAAGGAATTTCCTATGTCATTTGTACGGACATCTCAAAAGACGGTATGTTAGAAGGAACTTCAAATGAATTGTATGAAAAAATTATAAATGAAACCAATGTGAAATTGATTGCAAGTGGGGGTGTATCCAATATTGATGACCTTGTTCAACTCAAAGCATTGGGCTGTGAAGGCGCGATTATTGGCAAAGCCATTTACGAAGGTAAAATTACATTAAAACAACTGCAGGTATTATGTTAAAAAAGCGCATCATACCCTGTTTAGACATCAAAGATGGTCGAACCGTTAAAGGGGTTAATTTTATTGACATAAGGGATGCAGGAGACCCAATTGAACTGGCCAAAACCTATGTTGCCCATGGCGCTGATGAACTGGTTTTTTTGGACATCACAGCAACAGTTGAGTACAGAAAAACATGGATTGATTTGGTCAATAAGATTGCACGTGAAATTAACATTCCATTTACAGTGGGTGGAGGCATCAATTCCGTAGAGGATGTCCGAGCATTGCTCAAAGCTGGTGCAGACAAAGTAAGCATTAATTCTGCGGCAGTAAACCAGCCGCATCTTATTTGCGATATTTCTAAAGAATTTGGAAGCCAGTGTACTGTAGTTGCTATTGACACAAAATTTGAAAGTGGAGAATGGCGTGTTTTTACCCATGGGGGAAGAACTCCTACAGCCTTGAAAACAGTCGAGTGGGCGCAAGAAATTGAAAAATTAGGCGCAGGAGAAATTCTGTTGACTTCAATGAACAATGACGGTACAAAAAATGGCTTTGCGCTGGACATCACCCACACGGTTTCTAAAGCTGTTAATGTGCCTGTTATTGCGTCTGGTGGAGCTGGTAAAAAAGAAGATTTTAAAAATGTTTTTGAACAAACTACCGCAACAGCGGCATTAGCTGCCAGTATTTTTCATTTTAACGAGATTCCCATCACGGAACTAAAGACTTATTTAACAAAACAACAAATACCCATAAGAATATGATTATAGATTTTTCAAAAGGAAAAGGTTTGATCCCCGTTATCATTCAAGACCACGCAAGCTTGCAAGTACTGATGTTGGGTTATATGAACCAAGAGGCGTTCCATAAAACCGAAGCAGAAAACAAAGTTACTTTTTACAGCCGAAGTAAAAAAAGATTGTGGACCAAAGGAGAAGAATCGGGCAACTTTTTAAAGGTCATTGACATGCAAATTGATTGTGACAACGATACCCTATTGATCAAAGCCGATCCCGTAGGTCCAACCTGTCACACAGGCAGTACCTCTTGCTTTAAAGAAGAAACCTCTAAAGGGTTTGTTTATGCGTTAGAAGACACCATAAACAAGCGTATTATTGAGGCAGATGAAAATTCTTATACCTATAAATTATTTAAAAAGGGAATTAATAAAGTAGCCCAAAAGGTGGGTGAAGAAGCTGTTGAATTGGTCATAGAATCAAAAGACAATGACCTCAATTTGTTTAAAAACGAAGCAGCTGATTTATTATACCACTATTTAATTTTATTAAAGGCCAAAGAACTGAACTTTGAATCCATTGAAGAGGTATTAGAAAAACGAAAAAAATAACCAAATATCCTACAAATAAAAAAATGAGGACTAATCCTAATGGACTAATTAATTTTTGGAAACTTGGCTTTTATTTTGTCTAAGGCCAAATTATCAATTCCACCAGTATGGGTGTGCAGTTGACGGGCTTTTGGCGCATAAGTTCCGTTTTGAATCTGATCTCCAATAATTTGATAAGCTTCTCTAAATGTAGCTCCATTTTGAACCAGTGCATTGATGCTGTCTACTGAGAACAAATACTTGTATTTATCGTCCTTTAAATCTACGGATTTGACGCTTATCCCTTGCAATCCATAATTAAAAATCGACAATACAGTTTTAATTGTTTCAAATGCTGAAATCATTGGCGGTTTTAAAAGTTGAAAATCTCGGTGGTATCCACTAGGTAAATTAGATGTAATCATTTGAATTTGGGAAGACAAACTCTGTAAGCCATTACATTTGGCACGAATCAATTCAAAAACATCGGGATTCTTTTTATGGGGCATGATGCTGCTGCCAGTTGTTAGATCTTCTGGAACTCCAATAAAGTCAAAATTTTGACTCATATACAAACAAATATCCATCGAGAATTTGGAAAGTGTAAACGCCAAATGACCCAAGCTTGAGGCAATAATTTGTTCATTTTTACCACGAGTCATTTGCGCAGCTACCACATTGTATTTTAGGTCTGAAAAATCCAAAAGTGATGTTGTCATTTCTCTATCAATTGGAAATGAACTTCCATAGCCTGCTGCTGATCCCAATGGGTTTTGGTCAACAATCTTCTGAGTAGATTGCAATATTATAACATCGTCAATCAAGGCTTCTGCATAAGCAGAAAACCAAAGTCCAAAAGAGGAAGGCATAGCCACTTGCAAATGTGTGTACCCTGGTAAGAGTTCTAGTTGATGCTTTTCAGCCAAAGACATTAAAGTGTCAAATACAGTTTTGATTTGAGATAGGATGGCGCTTAAGTTATCTTTGTAATATAACTGTAAGGCCACTAAAACCTGGTCGTTTCTTGAACGGGCCGTATGAATCTTTTTACCGGCTGTTCCCAAACGCTTTGTCAATTCAAATTCGATTTTTGAATGTACATCCTCAAATGTATCTTCAATTTCAAATGTACCTGATTCAACAGCTTTTTCTAAGTCTTGAATTGCCTGTTCTATTTGCAGGAATTCATCTGATTCCAAAATACCGACATGTGCCAGCATTTTGGCATGTGCCAAAGATGCTTTCAAATCGTAAGGTGCAATATGGAGATCGACCTCACGGTCATCCCCTACTGTAAATGCCTCAATTGTTTTGTCTATAGAAATTCCTTTATCCCAAAGTTTCATCCGTTAAAGTATATTGGTTAGTAATTGGATATACAAATTGATACCCGTTTCAATTTCATTAATAAAAATAAATTCATCAGCTGTATGTGATCGGGTACTGTCTCCAGGCCCTAATTTTAAGGACGGGCAACTCAAAACAGATTGATCTGAAAGCGTCGGTGAGCCATAGGTCTCGCGCCCCATTTTAAGGCCTGCCAAAACCAATGGGTGTGACATCGGAATTGAAGACGAGTTTAAATGGGTACTTCTCGGCTTGACAATGGCATTGGGCAGATGCTGTTGGATGATTTCAACAATCTCAGTATTGGAATAACAGTCATTAACCCGAACGTCCACAGTCATTGATAGTTTGGCAGGAACGGCATTGTGCTGTTGCCCCGCACTAATTTGAGTCAATGTCATTTTAACAGCGCCTAAGGTCTCTGATTTTTTTTCAAACTCAAAATTCCGAATCCATTCCATGACAGGAATCGCGTTATAAAGCGCGTTATCAGGGTTGGGGTGAGCGGCGTGACTTGGAGTGCCAAGAACGTCAATATCAAAAACAACCAATCCTTTTTCGGCAATTGCCAACATCATTTGAGTCGGCTCTCCAACAATGGCAATGTCAATTTTTGGAATGATATGAAGCATGCTATTGAGACCATTGGGACCGCTGCTTTCTTCTTCTGCAGATCCTATAAATAATAAATTATATGATAAATTCTCTTGATTGTAAAAATGGGAAAAAGTTGCCAGCAGAGCAACCAAACATCCTCCGGCATCGTTGCTGCCCAATCCGTACAACTTGCCATCTTCTATGTGAGCATCAAATGGATTTTTGGTGTAGCCTGTGTTGGGTTTTACAGTATCGTGGTGAGAATTGAGTAAAAGCGTTGGTTTAGAAGCATCAAAAAACTTATTTTTCGCCCAAACATTATTTTGGTGGCGTTTGTGTGGAATATTAAAGGTTTCAAACCATTGTTCTAAGCGCTGTGCAGTGGCCGCCTCTTCTGATGAAAAAGAGGGGATTTGGATAAGATCCTTTAACAATGTAATAGCGGATTGCTGTAGTAAATCAATAGTGATCATAGCGCAATAGTTGTATATGAATTTGAAACATTTGAAAGCATTTCGGATTGTCCAATGCAAACTTTAGAAACGCCTTGCACTAGGGCTTCAAAACAATTTTTAAGTTTAGGAAGCATGCCATCTGAGATAACCCCTGTGTTCAAAAGTTCTTTATAGGTTTCCTTGTTGATAAACTCAATCACTGAATCCGCTTTGTCTTTATCTTTTAAAACCCCTGGTTTTTCAAAACAATAATATAGGGTTGTATCAAAATAAGATGCCAAAGCAACTGCTATGGCGGCTGCAATGGTGTCCGCATTTGTATTGAGCAACTGCCCTTTTTTATCGTGAGTGATTGCCGAGAAAACAGGAGTGAATTCACTTTTCAGTAGCAATGAAATATAATCTGAATTTATTGACTGAATATCGCCAACATACCCATAGTCGATTTCAGAAACATTTCTTTTTCGAGATTGAATACAGTTGGCATCGGCCCCCGAGCAACCGATTGCATCACAACCCAATGCCTGAAGGTTGGCTACCAAAGAAGTATTGATTTTCCCCGAATAAACCATAGTAATGAGTTCTAGAGTATTGGCATCTGTAATGCGACGCCCATCAATCATCTGAACGTTTAAGCCCATTTTCGAAGACAGCGCCGTTGCGGATTTACCACCTCCGTGAACTAAAATTTTAGGCCCTTGAAGCGCGGTAAAATTAACCAAAAAGTTTTGAAGCGCTTTGGGATCATCAATGATATGACCACCAATTTTTACAATATTTAAGAACTGTTTCATAAAGATTCTAAAAGTTTTTTAATCACAATTTGAGCGGCAAAAGTTCGGTTGTTAGATTGTGCAATACACAATGATTGATCGCTGTCTAACACTGCATCTTCTACAACGACATTGCGTCGAACCGGAAGGCAATGCATAAATTTAGCAGCACCAATCTTTTCTTTTGTCAGCATCCAATCCGATTTTGTATTTAATATTTTACCATATTCAGAGAAACTACTCCAATTTTTTGCATATACAAAATCAGCAGCTTTTAAAGCTTTGTTCTGGTTGTAATACACTGGAGTATTTTTAACAATAGTTGGATCTAGATCATAACCTTCTGGGTGTGCTATACATAAATCGACGTCTTGGAGCTGCATGGTTTTTATAAATGAATTCGCAACTGCATGCGGAAGAGCCTTGGGATGAGGTGCCCAGGTCAATAAAACTTTTGGCTTCTTTTTTTGACGGGTTTCTGCAACCGTTATGGCGTCTGCCAAGCTTTGCAAAGGATGTGCAGTAGCACTTTCCATATTGATCACAGGAACGGTCGCGAAAGTGGCAAAGGCATTTAAAATCCATTCAGATTGATCTTTTGCTTTATCTGTTAGGGTAGGAAAAGCTCTGACCCCAATAATAGTGGCATATTGAGAAATGACTTTAGCAGCTTCTTTTACATGCTCAGAGTTCTGAAAATTCATTATGGCGCCATCTTCAAACTCTAATTGCCATGCATCACTCAAATTCAATACAATAACATGCATTCCTAAATTCTTTGCTGCCAATTCTGTACTGATGCGCGTCCGCAAGCTGGCGTTAAAAAACAGCAATACCAAGGTCTTTTGAGCCCCCTGAGATTGGTATTTAAAAGGATGGGCTTTTAATGCAATTGCTTCTTTAATGGTAGCATTTAAATCTTCAATATTATTAATATTTAAAAAATGTTTCACAGTATATGTTTTAAAGCTTTAAAAAGGGAATCAATATGTTCTTTTCTTATGGTTAAAGGTGGTAGTATACGGATCAGGTTTGGATTCTTAGAACTTCCCGTAAATATTTTATGCTGAAAAAGCAGTTTTTTTCTCAATTCTGATACGGGAAATTCAAATTCTAAACCAAGCATCAGACCTCTGCCTTTGAGATTGACGATTTCAGAGATATCTTTGGCTTGTTCTCTAAAATAAACTTCCATTTCTTTTGCATTCTGCATTAAATTTTGAGCTTTCAAAGCTTTTAAAACACTCAAAGTGGCCACACAAGCCAAATGGTTTCCACCAAAAGTCGTTCCTAACAGTCCGAAAGAAGCTTTAATTTCAGGATGAATTAAAATACCGCCTACTGGAAATCCATTTCCCATGCCTTTGGCCATTGAAATGATATGGGGTTTGATACCGTGTTTTTGAAATGCAAAAAAATCACCACTTCGACCAAAACCTGACTGCACCTCATCGGCAATGAGCACAGCACCATAAGTTTTGCAAAGTATTTCTAATCCTTGACAAAACGCTGTAGTACTTTGATCTAACCCACCTACCCCTTGAATACATTCAATAATAACAGCGCAGGTTTCTCCTTTTTTAAGCGTGTTCTCTACCGCCTCCAAATCCCCTAATGGATGAAAATCTACTTTTTGCTGTGCATTAAGTGGTGCTATAATTTTTGCATTGTCCGTGCTCGCTACTGCTGCAGAGGTACGGCCATGAAAGGCATTTTCAAAGGCAATAATGGAATGTTTATTGGTGTGAAAAGAGGCTAATTTTAATGCGTTTTCATTGGCTTCAGCTCCAGAACTACACATGAATAGCTTGTAATTCTCACAGTTTGAATCAAGGGTAAGTTCTTCAGCTAATTGCACTTGAAATGGGTTTTTCACAGCATTACTGTAAAAACCAATTTGGTTCAATTGTTGAGTTATGCTCTCAACATATTTAGGATGAGCATGCCCGATAGAAATCACCGCATGACCGCCGTAGAGATCCAAATATTGTGTATCCTGATCATCAAAAATATAGACATCTCTTGCACGAACCGGTGTTACATCAAACAAAGGATAAACGTCAAATAATTTCATACTTGATCCGATTTTATACTATTAATTTTATTGAATGATGCCACCATGCCTTGAATGAGAGAAGAACTTAGACCTTTGTGTTCCATCTCGTTGAGACCTTCTATGGTGCAACCTTTTGGGGTGGTTACCTTGTCAATTTCTTGTTCCGGGTGTTTTCCGTTCTTAATTAATAATTGTGCGGCCCCTTCACTTGTAAACATGGCCAGACGCTGGGCTTCCGAAGCATCAAAACCCAATTGAACGGCAGCTTGTGTAGCAGCGCGAATTAAACGCATCCAAAACGCAATCCCACTGGCACAAACAATCGTAGCGGCTTGCATTTTTGATTCTGGAATACAAATCGTAGCGCCAAGCCTATTGAAAATGGCTTCCGCTACAGCTACTCTTGATTTTCCCGCTTCATTGGTGCAAATACAAGTCATAGATTTACCCACAGCAATGGCTGTATTGGGCATGGCCCTAATGATGTGATTTTTTGAACCAACCAAGGCTTCAATTTTAGCAATTGAAAAGCCAGTGATGGTTGAAATCACAATGTGCTTTTCTGTTAAAAAAGGAGCGATCTTTTCCAAAATTGATTGTAAATGTGCAGGCTGAACTGCAAAAATCAAAATATCTGAATTTTTGACTGCCAAAGAATTGTCGGTGGTTAAATGTACATTTTTATATCCTTCAAATTCTTTTAAAGCAGCCAATCCCCTACGTGTTAAATACAAAGCGGTAATGACATTATTAATGATGAGACCCTTGGCAATCGCTGCGCCCAAATTTCCGGTTCCTATAACTGCAATTTTCATGTGTTTAATTTTAAAAATAATTAGCTTTAAGTTGTAATCCCATGGCTTGATCAAGACCAAACATGAGGTTCATATTTTCGACTGCTTGCCCAGAAGCACCTTTGAGAAGATTATCGATGACGCTAGATATGAGTAATTTATTTTTATACTTACTTAGATGTATCAAACATTTATTGGTATTTACCACCTGTTTGAGATGAACTTCATTTTCAGAAATAATAGTAAAAGGTGCATCTTTATAATAAGATTTATAAAGCGATTGAATGGCCTCTAAACATTCGTCAATTTCCAAATATGAGGTTGCAAAAATACCGCGAGAAAAATTTCCTCTGTTTGGAATAAAATTCAAATCTTGCGAAAAATCGGTTTGCAGAGATTGGATAGATTCCGTTATTTCATCTAAATGTTGGTGAGAAAAAGCTTTGTAGTGTGAAAAATTATTATCTCTCCAAGTAAAATGTGTGGTGGCACTGGGCTTTGTCCCTGCGCCAGTGGCCCCTGTAACGGCGTTGATGTGAACTGCATTGTATAATAGCCCATTTGCAGCTAAAGGTAAAAGTGCCAACTGAATGGCGGTTGCAAAACATCCTGGATTTGCAATGTTTTGCGCCTTAATGATCTGTTTTTTGTTTAATTCTGTAAGGCCGTATGTAAATGTCCTTGCATTAAAATCTGAATCGGCCATCAATCTAAAATCATTACTTAAATCTATTATTTTTACTGTGCTTGGAACGGGATTATTTTTTAAGAATTGTTTAGAATTACCATGTCCCAAACACAAAAACAAAAGGTCGATTTTTGAATTTATTTTGTTTGAAAACTGTAATGCAGTTTCACCAACTAAATCTTGATGAATGGCACTAACCAGTTGGCCTGAACTCGATGTGCTGTATATAAAATCAATGTTTGCTTCAGGATGCTTTAAAAGCAATCGAATCAACTCACCTGCAGTATAACCTGCACCTCCAATAATTCCTATCTTAATCATGCTGTTGAATTTATATTTTGAATGATTTTATTTTGATTAGACATAATTTTAATAAAGCCTTTGGCATCATCCGCTGTCCACGCTGTATTCATTTCACCATAGCTTCCAAACTCTGATTTCATCAAATCATAGTCTGATTTCACCCCGTTAAGCGTAAAATGGTAAGGTTTTAAAGTCACTGTAACTGCACCTGAAACATGAGATTGACTGGATTCTAAGAAAGCTTCCATATTTCGCATCACGGGATCTAAATATTGACCCTCGTGTAAATGCATACCGTAATACTGTGCCATGCTGTCCTTGTGCTGTAACTGCCATTTGGAAAGGGTGTGCTTTTCCAAGAGGTGATGTGCCTTTATTATGATAAGGGCTGCTGGCGCTTCGAAACCCACACGCCCTTTGATACCAACGATGGTATCTCCTACATGAATATCCCTTCCAATAGCATATGCACCCGCCAACTTATTTAAGATTTGAATGTTTTTAACAGGGGTATTTTTTTGGCCGTCAATTGCAACCAGTTCCCCATTGAGGAAATCTAATGTCACCAAAGTATCTTCTTTTTTTATCATTTGAGAGGGATAAGCCTCTTCCGGTAAAGCCAAATGAGAGGTAAGCGTTTGATCGCCTCCAACGCTAGTACCCCAAAGTCCTTTGTTGATTGAATATTTCGCTTTATCCCAAGACATTTCTAGCCCTTTGGATTTTAAATACGCTATTTCTTGTTCCCGACTTAATTTATGGTCCCTTATTGGAGTGATAATTTCAATTTCTGGTGCTAATATTTGAAAGATGATATCAAATCTAACTTGATCATTTCCAGCGCCTGTACTCCCATGTGCAATGTATTTCGCATTTATTGACTTGGCATAAGTCACAATTTCAATGGCCTGAATAATGCGTTCTGCACTCACAGAAAGTGGATAGGTGTTGTTTTTAAGCACATTACCAAAAATTAAATACTTCACCACTTCATTGTAATAGCGTTCTGTGGCCTCAATATTCTTGTAAACAGCAACGCCCATTTGATAGGCTTTAGATTCAATTAATGCAATAGCTGCTTTATCAAAACCTCCTGTATTTACACTAATGGCATGGACTTCGTAACCAAAATCTTGTGAGAGATGAACTGCACAATAAGAAGTATCCAATCCACCGCTGTAAGCCAATACTAATTTATCTTTAGAAATCATTGTTTTGTTTTTTTAAAAAAAGAGACGCTTTAATGCTTCTAAAGGCGGATGCGTTTTTCTTTTTTGTGTTTTTATTTTTTTGCTTTTTGGGGTCAAACAACATCCCTGTACACAAGCACATTGATTGTGAGGTGCGCTGAAGAATGTCATAATTTTTACAAGTTTGACATCCTTTCCAAAAGGAAGGTTCATTTGTGAGCTCAGAAAAGGTAACTGGCTTGTATCCCAAAGCACTGTTGAGTTTCATTACGGCCAAGCCCGTCGTAATACTAAATACTTTGGCTGTTGGATATTTTTTTCTAGAGTGGTCAAAGACCTTTTGTTTGATTTTTTTGGCCAATCCCTTGTTTCGGTAGTCTTCATGTACAATGAGCCCAGAGTTTGCAACAAACTTGCCATGATCCCAAGTTTCGATATAACAAAATCCTGCAAATTGATCACCATCTAGTGCAATCACAGCGTCGCCCTGCTCCATTTTAGAGCATATATATTCAAGGGAACGCTTGGCAATTCCAGTCCCTCTAACTTGTGCAGCAGCTTCAATACTAGCACAAATTACTTGCGCATAAATATGGTGTGATTTATCTGTGATAATTAAATTCATTATCAAAAGATTATTAAAAATTAGTTAAATGAATGTTGGTTTTTGAAGAAGAACCGGACGCACCTGAGTTCCAAAAATTACACATACACCCTAAGGGCGACGACGGCTGCGTGGAAGTGGATTACTTTTTGGAGTAATCGGGTTTATAGAAACTGGTGTAATTGTTCTGTATTGCATCATCTAATATGAAGGGACGAAATTATAAATTATTTTAATAATAAATTAACCGCTGGCACAATTTTTTAAAAAAATTAAAAATTGTCAATTTTGACCCTCATAATTAAATATTTTTTAACATAATTGAGAAATGATTGAAAATAGTTAATTATAATGCCTTGATTTAAAAGTGATAGGCTTGAAGAATTTGTGCTTATCCCTAA
>PBCE01000048.1 GCA_002716845.1 Flavobacteriaceae bacterium
GGATAATAAAATTGGCTTTACTGACCAGTTCTCTATTTTTTTGATCTAGCTCTACTTTAATTTTTTCTTTTTCCAATTCTAGTCGGCTTCCCTTTTCTTTTTGGTAGTTGAAGTTGATCCTAATGGTTACTAGTGAAAAAAACAGAATTACAGAAGCTATGATTAAAATATATAGATATGAATTGTATCTAATTCTACTTTCATTCAAGGCCCTTGCTGAATCGGATAAAAGTATTTGTGTTTCAAGATCGTTTAACGTTTTGAAGACCTTTCTCGAATTTGCTGCCGTTGAGATTAGAATCAAAGAATCTTTAACGTTCAAAAGTAAATCGTTATTCTTAGTTTTTATATAGATTTTCTCTAAAACCTTATAGTTATAACTTTTTTCTCTATCACTAATGTTTTTAAAAGTTAAATTTTTTAAAGCAATTTCTTTTGCAATATCTGTTTGACCGATAGCTAAATAACACTCTGAAAGCCTGGAGCCTGTTACATTAACTTCTACTGGAAATGATTTAAAAAGCTCGGTAGCCTTTAATAGGTTTTTAATTGCTTTTTTATATTCTTTTTTTGACTGGTAATAAGCCCCCATAATTGAATACGCATATCCAAAGTTTCGCATTAAAAGAGATATAGATAAATGCTCTTCTTGATTTTTTTTTGACTCAAAAAATTCATTGATCTCATTTAATTTATTTTGAGCTGAAATCAAATCACCCTTAAGAAGTTTTACAGATAATATCTGTGACATTGAATACAATACTGTGGAATTATAGTTTTCACCATTTTTATTTAAAGGGTTTGAAACTAGACTATCATATACCTTGTAATATATTTCTTCTTGCTTATCGTATTCTCCCAGTGCACCATATACTAATCCAATATTTGAATTGGAGGTGTTGAGTCCATTTCTTCTATTAATAGGATTCTTTTCAATATCAAAAAGCTTCTTAGCTTCCTCAAACTTCTCCATTGCCTTTTCATAATTCCTGTTTTTAAAATAAACATTTCCAATATTAAGGACTACCCATGGTGGATTGGTTTTGGAATAAAGAGTTTTTCCCTTCCTTATTTCCTTTACAGAATTCCTGATTTGAAGTGCAGAATTGAAATAATCTAGGGCTGAGGAGTAAAGCTCCATATAAAGTAAAATTTCACCAATCTTTGAATAGGTTTTAACCATTTCTTGGTCTGGGGTGGTCCCTTCTCGAAGTTCGACATACTCCATCCCAAATTCAACAGCCAAGTTGGGGTTAAGAAATTGATATTTTAAAATAGAATCCCTCAGGCGCTGATTTTGCTGGGCATTGACACAAACAAAATTGAGTAGAAAAATAAAAAATAAAAATCTGCGGTACATCCTATTTTTTAAGGTAAATGAACAATAATATAGTAAATAATACGATGATAAGGATTTCAAGTAATTGCCTAAGACTCAATACTACCTCTTTTTTTGGAAAAATATTCTTTTTTGACCTGGTTGAATTCTTTTACGGACATTCTTTTTCCATTAATGCAAACGGATTTTAGTCCCTTCGGCAAATCATTGTAAAACAGATAATCAAAGCCCATAATAAAACAATTTTTAAACTTGACAAAGTTTGTTAAAATATAAATAAAAAGAACTACTGCATTTCTACTGCAATTTAACATAGCAAAAGATTGTCCCAATTCATGGCAAAAATTTTTAAATAACATAAAGAGTTTAAGACGCTTTTAGGGCGTTACGAACTTACAGTGCCTCAATCCTCTCTTTTTACGGCGCTTTTAAAAAAGATATAGCCCATACCCCCAATAGCGGCACCAATTACAATTTGATATCCTCCCCGGTTTACAATATTTAAAATGAATAGGTAGGTGCCCAGAATCATCAGAATAATGCCCAGTGTTTTTAAAAAGTTTTTCATAAAGCAAAAATAAGAAATATGAAAATTTATTATTCAAGTATTAAAAAAAGAGTGGATGTAATTTTTTTAATATTTTAGTAATTATTTAACCATAAAAAGATGAAAATAAAATTACTCATATTAATTATGATTACAGCAATTGGCTGTGACACCCCTGCCGAGCAAATAAACCCTAAAATTACAATCTATGATGACACTATATTATCCATCATTGACAATACGGCGACAATAGATACTTTGGCATACGAGATTGGGTTGCCTGAAGGACCCGTTTGGGACGAAAAATCAAATTCACTTTTGTTTGTGGACTTGTTGGCCAATAAAGTATTGAAATGGAATGAAAAAGAGGGTGTTTCTGATTTTATAACCCCTAGTGGTAATACTGGATATGCACCGAATTACAAAGATGGTGGTATTCTGGGCGCCAATGGACTTGGGATTGACGCTGAAGGAAACCTAATCTTATGTCAGCACGGGGACAGGAGATTGGCAGCAACCAAAAATAATTCCTCAACAGTCCCTGTTTACGAAACACTAGCAGACCGTTTCGAAGGGAAAAGACTCAACAGTCCAAACGATCTCACCTTTTCCAAAAATGGAGATATTTATTTCACAGATCCACCGTTTGGTTTTTTTAATCTTAAGACTTTTGAAGTTGTAGAAAGTGAATTGAGAGAGTTGGGTTTTTCTGGCGTTTATAAATTAGATGCTGATAATAAACTCTCTTTGATCAGTAACCAAGTAAATGTACCCAATGGAATTGCTCTATCTACTGATGAAAAATTCCTCTACGTCAACAAAATGGGGATGTTTGATGGAAGTCCAAAAATTTTAAAATTTGATCTAAAATCTTTAGAAAACGAGATGTTATTTGACGGTAAGGAAATCTCATCTAAATATGAAGGCAATTTCGATGGAATGAAAGTCCACTCCTCAGGAAATATTTTTACTTCGGGTCCTGGAGGGATTCTGATCATTTCTGCGGAGGGAAAACTAATGGCGCGGATAGACTTTGGTCACGTTACCAATTGCACCTTTGATAAAAATGAAGAATATCTTTATATCACAGGGTTTGTAAATAATCCGAAAGTTTATCGCATTAAATTGATGTAATGACTCATTTTATAATTGACCTCTAAGTATTTTGTAATTAAAAAAATGAATCCAAAAAAAAAAGCCAACTTAAAAGCGATTTAAGAACTATTAATTTAAGGTATGTATTCGAAACTAATAGCTTATCAGCAACTGATAATTATAATTTCTTTCCTTGCTATTTGCTCCACTTCAATTATTGCACAAGTTGCTTCTGATTCGCGGCCAAACATACTATTTTTTATAACGGACGATCAAAGTTGGATTCATACCTCCTATGCTGGGGAACAAGCTATTAAAACGCCTGGTTTTGATCGTGTTGCAGTAGCAGGAATTTATTTTGAAAATGCTTTTTGTGCTGCACCGTCATGTTCTCCTTCTAGAGGCGCAATAATCACTGGACAGGAAATATGGCGTTTGGGTGAGGCAGCGCAACTGTTCAGTGCAGTACCCAAAGAATTATCTCAATCGAGTTTTCCCCTCCTACTGGAAGCCAACGGTTATCAAATCGGATATACCCTGAAAGGATGGGAACCCAACAATTTTAAAATCTATGGGTGGGAAAAATATCCCTTAGGAACACCCTTTAATGATCATAAAATTAAGCCTCTTACAAATCGAATTGTCAAGAACGACTATTCTGGTAATTTTAAAGATTTCTTGAACAATATGGACTACAACAAACCCTTTTTCTTTTGGTGTGGTACTTCAGAACCTCATCGTGCCTTTGAAAAAGGTTCTGGTATCACCAATGCAATGGACTCCAACAAAATCCGTGTCCCTGGATTTCTTCCTGATGCACCAGAAATAAGAAGTGATATCGCTGACTATTTGTTGGAAATTAAATGGACCGACCAACATTTGGAAAAAATGATCGCTCTTTTGGAGCAGCGGGGAATATTGGAAAACACATTGATCATTGTGACCAGCGACAATGGAATGGCATTTCCTGGAGCAAAAGCCACACTTTATGAATACGGTATCCATATTCCTTTGGCAATCCGATGGGACATGGGAATTAAATCAGGAGGTAGATCTACCCAAGCTATGGTTAGCCTAACGGATTTGGCGCCCACGATTTTGGAAGCTGCTGAAACAACAATTCCACCTGACATGACGGGGAAAAGTTTGATAGATATTTTTTTAGAGTTAAATACAATTGATAGGCGATATTCTTTCTCTGCAAAAGAACGGCATACTATTTGTAGAGCGTCTGATCTGCCATACCCTCAACGCGCTGTAAGGGATCGACGTTTCCTCTATATTCGCAATTTTGAACCGACCCGATGGCCTGCGGGATCACCTACCATTAAATCTTCTCACGGTTGGACCTATGGTGATATTGATCAATCTCCTTCATTTGACTATCTTCAAAAAAATAAATCAAAAGCATCAGTCAAAAAATATTTTCTTTTTGCCACAGCAAAACGACCTGCCGAGGAACTTTTCGATATAACGATTGATCCTCAATGTCAAAACAATCTAATTCACAATGATGATTACAAAACTGAAAGAAGCAGACTATCAAAAGTTTTAACTGATTACCTGATTGAAACAGAAGACCCCCGAGTAATCACAGAATCATCCCCCTGGGACATTTTTCCTTACTATTTTAATAACCCTAAGGGTATTACTCCCTTTTCTACCGTACAAAATGAATAAAAAAAATTTCTTTTCCTTTATTATTTTTCTTTTTTCATTGGTATCATATCCTCAATTTGGAACAATCGGTTACGATTTTAAAGATCCCTACATTAGTTTTGAAGGACTACAATTTGCTGTACGACTCTCCACGGATAACAATATATATTGTCCCAATCCAAAAGAAATTAGTGTAAATAAACTTTCTAAAGATGAAGTAGTACTTCGCAGTAACTCTCTCTCCGCTGCGGGGGGACAACTTATTTCAGAAGGTTTTATAGAACTTAAAATTAAAAAGGGTGATGAAGCACTTATATCTATTAGCGCCAGAGCAAGTCATCCCACAGAATTGGGTAAAACAATTTTAGTACTCATCAAGGGGATTGATGTAGAATCAATGGTTTCGGAACAACCACAAGCTAAGGGAGTTCAAGCATTTACACAAAAGAAAGGCATTCGGGTAAGCTACCCTTCACGTGCCGCAACTATGCCTTTGGTTTTTTTTACATCTTCTGAAAAGGAGTGGTATGTCCTCTCAAAAGACCGTGAAATACGTAGAAAAGGTTTTGCCTGCACTTACGATTATTTGAGCGATGAGCCTCTTGTATTGCTTAGTCATGATGCTGATATGAGAAAAATAGACACCTCCATTCAAGCTCCAGAATGGGTATTGGGATATGGCCGCTCAAGAATCGATGTTGTTAAGGAACGATGCGATGACCTGGAACAATATTTTAAAAGCACCCCCTATTTCAATAAACCAAAACAACACACCCAATGGATTGATCAGCTCAAAGTAGTCACCTTTTTACACGGTATTCACTGGACAGGTCATCTTTTTAATACATACAAACAAATGGAGGAACAACTGGAATGGATGGCTAAAACCATTGAGGGGCGTCAAATCATGGCTTTCTTACCGGCTTGGGATGGTCGCTATTATGTAAATTATCCTGAACACGAACCCAACCCCCGAATGGGTGGAAAAGAAGGCCTTAAGCAACTGGTAAAAAAAGCCCATAGCATGGGTGTTAAAGTAATTTTGATGTTTGGTGGACCCAATCTCTCAACTTTTGAGTTTTTAAAAAAAAAATAAAATGATGGATGCTGGGCTAAAAACAGCTGCTGGTCAGTTTAAAATTCAAAATTGGCTGGATTGGAATACAGATCTTCAAATCGAAACAATGGGATTAATCATGAATTTTGGTCATCCGAGATATCGAGATTATATGATCTCAAAAACTGCCGACCTTTTTGACACCTACGACATCGATGGTATTTTCTTAGACGGTACACTTCGTTGGCAAAACAGCCCAGATTACTCCACCTACGAGGGCCTGGTTCAATATACTCAAGAAATCAGAAAACGATACCCTGAAAAAATGATAATGGGCGAGGATGGATATGATGCCATATATGGGCTTTTCGATCTCTTTCACACCTCAGCTGGACCTCTGGGGTTGGAGAACTATATGCTCAGGTACACCCGTCAGTTTTACTACTTGGCCTATCCTGCTGAGAATGGAAGTGCAGGTATTCATGAAATTGGTTGGTCTAAGGACTCACATACCATCAAAAATGCTAAGCCTGAATTCACCATCCCGTCCATCTCCATTTTTAATGGTGATCTTGAAAAATATGGTGCACAGATAAAAAACAAACTGGAAGTATATAAAAGTTGGGAACTTAAACCCGTCCCAATTATGAGCAAAAATGGTGATTAAAAGCAATCGAATTTGATTTTATTTTAATTTAAGGCATAATTTACAACAGCTGTTTATTTAACCTAAACATATAAATTAATGAATAAACGAAGAAAATTTATCAAACAATCAGCATTATCAACGGCCGGATTGGCGATGGGCACAGAGGTTTTTTCTACACCCTACAGTCAAAACGTATTAGGGTCAAACAATAAAATAAGAGTTGGATTTATAGGTTTGGGCAATCGAGGATCTCAATTGCTCAACTGGTTTATGCAAAATGATGATGTGGAGATCTCCGCATTTTGCGATGTCTATGAACCATATATTGCAAGGGACCGATCTCTCGTATCAAAAAAATACCTTGAAATGGGAAAAGTCCCAAAAATGAACGAACGGTCAATTTCAAATGTAAAACACTACAAAGATTATCGTGAACTCCTAGGACAAAAAGACATCGATGCTGTCTGTATTGCTACCCCAGATCATTGGCATGCACTCCAAACCATTCATGCATTCCAGGCAGGAAAACATGTATATGTAGAAAAACCTTTGACCATCACCATTCAAGAGGGTAGGGAAATGATCAATGCACAAAAAAAATACGGTAAAGTTTGTGCCGTAGGTTTGAACAGAAGGGGGTCTCCGGTCTATCAAGAATTGTCACAAAAAGTTCAAGAAGGTATAATTGGTAAAGTAACCACAGCTCGGGCACAACGGACCAGCAATATGTTTCCAAATGGAATAGGAATTGAAAAGCCAGCGGCACCTCCCAAAGATTTTGATTGGAATATGTGGTTGGGGCCCAGAGCCTTTAGACCCTATCAATACAATATTGCCCCTTATTTTTTCCGATGGTGGAAAGAATATTCAAGTCAAATGGGGAATTGGGGAGTACACTACATGGATGTTATTCGATGGATGATGGGAGAAAGTGCTCCAGTGGCAATTACGGCTACAGGAGATAAATACGCTGTACAGGACGATCGCAATATCCCAGATACAATGGAAGTGCTTTTTGAGATGCCATCAAAAGCAATTATTAAATTCAGTATCCACGAAGCCAATGGTGGTGGAGGTATTACTGGCGGGGAGGTAGAGCTCAACGGGTCCAAAGGAAACCTTGTAGCCAGTCAAAAGGGATATGAGATCACCTCTTCAAGATCAGGCCAATTCCAGTCTTGGGATAAGTTGGTTGAACCCTCCGGTAAAAAATTAGACGGAGTCAGTACTAACGATTCCACGGTTAACCTCATTCGCAATTTTCTGGATTGCATAAAAACAAGCCAAGAGCCTATCTGTTCATTGGAGGAGGGTCACCGCTCAACGAGTTTTGCCCATTTGGCGAACATTTCACTTGAACTGGGACAAAGAATTGAGTGGGATCCCATTCAGGAGAAAATCACCAACAATGAGAAAGCAAATAATTTTTTACATTACGAATACAGAGCCCCTTGGAAATTATAGACCTAAAAAATGATTGATAATCGCAGGAGCTTTCTCAAAAAAATGGTCGCAACTTCAGTTAACATCACATTTTCTAATCTTTTATTTTCTTTCGAAAATATTGAAGCAGGAAAAAATTACCCCATTAACTTTTTCACGAAACCACTGGACAAATACGGTCACGATTTTATGATCGATACAATAAAAATGGGAGGTGTAGATGGAATGGACCTCACCGTCAGGCCCAGGGGCTCTGTACTACCCGAAAGGGTGGCGGAGGATCTTCCTCTGGTAGCAGAAATGGCGAGAAAAAACGGCTTACTCCTAGAAATGATGGTGAGCAATATCACTAGTGCCGAAACACCTCATGCCAAAAATGTACTGAAAATAGCTGCCCAGCACGACATTAAACACTACCGTATGGGTTATTTCCGTTACAACGATGAGGAAAAAGCTGAGGAAACGATTGCGCGTGCTAATACGCAAATACTATCCCTCATTGATATCAATGCACAATATGGGATACAAGGGGGCTACCAAAATCATACAGGTAATTATTTTGGAGCCCCGTTATGGGATTTGATCGGTGTACTCGAAAAAGTGGCAAGCCCTTGGATCAGTAGCCAGTTTGATATTTATCACGCTTACAGCGAAGGTTTCAGATCTTGGCAGGTTAGTATGGAAATGATGGCTCCAAAAATTGGATCGTTGGCCATTAAAGACTTTACTTGGGAGATTAACAATGGCAAGGCTAAAATTAAAAAAGTACCCTTGGGTCAAGGAATTGTGGATTTAGATGGTTTTTTTAAAAATATAAAAAATATGAACATCAAAGCGCCCATTACCCTGCACATTGAGTATCCATTATTGGAAAGAAATGAGGAAAATCTCTCTTTGATCAAAAAGCAAAAAATAATGGTAGCTAAAATTCATAATGATGTGCAATTTATAAAATCAAAATTGCATCAATACCAGATAATCTAAAGCTATGAATCATCAAAATAGAAGAACATTTATCAAGAATAGCATGCTTACGGGCAGTGCCATGGCGCTAAAAAATCCTGTTAGTCTGTTTGACAATACAGGCGGTCAGTCACGCAAAGAAATACAAATAAAAAAAGTAGATTCTAATTTTGAACGTGAACCCCTCATCCGGCCTTTTGGATTTAAAGGTGGGTACATGAGTGAAATTTGGCAAACGGTGAGCTATTTTGAAAGTAGCTTGGGAAATCACCAAATAGGATTGTGTACTCAAAATGTGTTGTGGTCCGATGCAAATGTTTTTTCATCAAATTCTGAAGCTGCAGGAAATACTTTAATGTATATTGTGACTGAATACGCACATCAACTCATCAAAGGGCAGACTTTTAAAGATCCAGTAAGTTTATTGGATGATATTTTACCCCAGGTCTATGCTTATGCCAAAACAGTCACCAACAACCCCAGTCTCAGAAAAACATTCGCACTCAACGCCTTAGTGGGTGTTGACAATGCACTTTGGTTATTGTACGCCCAGGAAAACGGTTTTAAAACCTTCGACGATATGATACCTGAGATTTATAAATACTGTTTGTCCTATCGTCATAAAAATGCAGCGGCCATTCCGCTGATGGCCTATAACATTCCGATTAATGAAATCAGTGAAGCGGTTGACCAAGGTTATTTCTTTATGAAAATTAAAATTGGACAACCCGGTACCCAAGAGAAGATGTTAGAAAAAGATAAAATGCGACTCTCAGCCATTCATAAGGCCATTGGAAACGTCAGAACCAAATATTCTGAAAACGGAAAATTACCCTATTATTTTGACGCAAATGGTAGGTACGAAAAAAAGGAACTATTGATGCGGTTGCTCGATCATGCAAAAAAAATTGGAGCTTTTGATCAAATTTCTGTAATTGAAGAACCGTTCAATGAATCATTAGAAATTGATGTTTCTGACATTCCTGTTCGCTTGGCTGCAGATGAGAGTGCACATACAGATGAGGATGCTATCAAAAGAATAGAAATGGGCTATAGGGCTATTGCTTTGAAAGCCATTGCAAAAACATTGAGCATGACCATGAAAATAGCTAAAGCAGCACACGATCGGAACATTCCCTGCTTTTGTGCCGACCTCACCGTTAACCCAATTCTAGTTGAATGGAATAAAAACGTAGCAGCACGGCTTAAATCATTTCCTGGAATGAACAATTTGGGGCTGATAGAGAGCAATGGGCACCAAAATTATAAGAATTGGAAGGAAATGATGTCGTATCATCCCCAAAACAATGGGTCGTGGGTAAAAGCCGAAAATGGGGTGTACAAGCTTGGAAATGATTTTTACAAAAATAGTGGTGGTATTTTCGAGCGTTCATCACACTACGAAAATATGTTTCTGAAAAAGTAATTCAAATTGTTGATACACCACCTTAACCTCTCGAGTTTGTTAAACTGTTGTGTCCCTACAAATGTTTGAGAATAAAAACTTACAATAAAGGTGTGGAATGAGATTATAGCCTTAGCACACCACCAGCATTACTGTACTTTTAAATTTTAAATCCAACTGAAGGTCTAAAGGATATTATTGGACAATTTGCCAGTACTGTCTGAAAATTGCTCTGTAGGAATATCGAGTTTATTAAGCATGTTTACATAAAGATTGGAGAGTCTCTCCTTCTTCTCCTCAAATTTTGTATAAGCTCCGTGTTTAAGACCCATATTTGCCCCCCCCGCCAATATAATCGGACAATTTCGGGCGTTGTGAGTCGTGCTACAAGCACTTCCATACATTATTAAGGTATTGTCTATCAGGGAACCATTGGCATCCTCTGTTTTTTTCATTTTATCAATAAAATAAGCAAATTGCTTGGCATACCAGCGGTCCAAACGACCCCAGTCTTCCCAGTGTCCCGAGGCCTTGTCATGAGAAATGGTGTGGTGACCTTTGAGTCCCAGAGCAATTTTTGGGAAATTATCACCAAAGCCCATTCCATCCTCTCGGGCCATCATGTAAGTAATCACTCGTGTAGCGTCAGTTTGAAAGCCTAAAATCATCAAATCCATCATTGAACGTACATAGTCCTCAGGAGCTGCAGTAGGGTCAACATCCAAATTTATCAAACTGGCATCAAAATCTTTCATGGGGACTTCCAACCACTTCTCGTTTCTGCTGAGTTGTTGTTCTACTTGATTCAAAGAAGTTAAATACTCATCCAACTTTTCTTGGTCATTTGACCCCAAACGGTTTTTTAGACTTTTACTGTCCTCCAAAACCAGGTCGACAATTTTTTTCCCTTGATGAATACTTTTCCTTCGTTCATAAGAGGGTCCTGCTCCACTGGGTGAAAAGTAACGTTCAAATATCTCTCTTTGTCTGTGTTCGGAGGGAATGGGGAGACCAGAGGAGTTAAAAGACAATGTTGAAGTTCTTGACTTATAACCTACACCGCCGTCAGTAGACAAAATTAATGAAGGAAAACGGGTGTATTTACTAAGATTGTGCGCTGCTACCTGGTCGATAGAGATGCTGTTTTTGTACTCGCCACGTAAATCACCACCCGTGAGGAAAGAATCACCAGCCATGTGCCCCAAAACGTTTCTACTGAAAGGGTGACTTAAACCACCCATAATAGACATATCTTGGCGGTAAGAATTCAATGGCTCTAAGGATTTGGAAAGCGTGTATCCCGTCCCTTCTTCAGAGGGGAACCAGTGCCACTTTTTATGGTAAACACTGTCTTTTGGTGGAAGACCAACCCCATTTGGAAAATACAGAAAGCACAAACGCTTGGGAAGTTTTGGCTCAGCAAACTTTGAAAAACTGGTCATTGCCATGCCCTCAAAAAAAGGCAACATACAAGTGACACCCAGGCCACGGATAAAAGTTCTTCGATCTAAATGCCAAGATTTTTTACTCATCTTCTTACTATTTTATTAAACCAACTTTGTTCTTCTTTGTAAAACGAAGGGCTTGAAACAATTTCCTTTATAACAGTCCTAAAGCGGTAGTCATCATCAATTACTTCTTCTACAATATTATTAATTTCTTTTTCATCTGCAAAACCGATGTCCCTTCCCAATGCGTAAGCAAAGAGATTTTTTACCAAGGATTTTGTAAATACGTCTTTCTTCAATTTTAAAATATATTCCTTTATCCCCTGAATGCCCTCTATTTCAGTTCCGTCAGGAAGTTCTGATTTTACGTCAATCGGTTTGTCTTTAGCCATTTTTTTTAACCTGCCCACGGCATCATAATTTTCAAAAACCACCCCAAATGGATCGATTTTTCTATGGCAATCCATACAGGAGGCTTTATTTCTATGCAGAAACAACTGTTCTTTTAAGGTAAGTTTTTCAAATCCTGGAGTTTCTGGATCTAAATCTGGAACATTGGGTGGCGGGGGTGGAGGGTGTTCGCCCAATATTTTTTCTTTTAACCACACAGCCCTTTTAATAGGATGTGCATGGGTGCCGTCAGAATGACCGCTTAAAAAGGAGCCTTGCGAAAGGAGTCCACCTCTTTCCTCTTTCTTTTTTAAAGGCACAGGTCTAAAGGCGTTCCCCTCCACCCCTTCTATACCGTAAAACTCAGCGAGATTCTGATTGAGCATGGCAAAATCAGAGTCGATGAAATTCAAAATACTCAAATCTTTATCTAATATATAGTGAACAAAATTATAGGTCTCTTTGAACATGTCTTCTTTTACAAATCGGGTATAATCTTCATATTTATGGACATCAACATCCATGGTTTTGTGTCGGTCCAACCGCAACCACTCATAGGTAAATGCATTGACCAATTTCATGATTTTTGGACTCTCGATCATTCGGTCAATTTGATCCTCCAGTTCATCGCCCAAATCCCCTTCAGCCGCAAGTTGGGTCAATGTTTCATCGGGTGGAGAATTCCATAAAAAGTAGGAAAGCTGTGATGCTAATAAATTCTGATCGTCAAAAGACTTTGTTTTTTTCGACTCAGGCTCCAACAGATAAATGAAATTGGGGGAGCACAGCAAGGCCACCAGCACTTCCTTAACACTGTCTTCAAAAACATCAAAATCGTCCTTTATTTCTTTCCAAAAACCCATGTAACGCTCTAATTCACCAAGCTTGGGAGGACGTCGAAATGCTCGGGTTAAAAATCTTTCTACAACCTCTTGTGCATATGTTTCTAGATTATTTTTATTGGGTGAATCAAAGAAAATTTTGGTGTGGCTCTCTGGAGGCCATTGGGGATAATAAGGTGCTTCAAAAGCAACAGATCGCACCAACAATGGCGGCCCTTTTTGATGGCTTTCTTTTACCAAATGATTGTTCCACAAACCAAGGGTCAATATATTGGCCAAATCGCCACTTACATCTTTACTGCCAAGAGGTACAGGGAAATTTTCCAAACGCCCTGTAAACTCATAAATTTCGAACGCTCCAACTGCAGCCGTGACTTTAACTGGAGAGCTTAGAGTTTTGTAGTCCATACCATCATCGGTTCTTGAGCCGAGAAAAACTTGCATGGAGGGATTGACGTCATCGTATTTTAGATTGTTCAGCTTTACCTCCTCCTCTAAAATTTTGGGTAATGGATCGTCCTCTGGAAGAGGTGTAAATAATAGGTGACTGAAGCCGACAAAAAACTTCCCGCCAATATAACCTTTGTGCTCGCCCTCAGACAAATAGGCCAGTGTGACGGGAGAGGTAATTTTGTCACTATTTTTTTGAGAAGTATTTAAATTAAGACGACGGCTTACCACACCTTCCTTTTTCTTGTTAAAAAAGCTAATGCGGTACGAGGGAGTCGCATCTGCCGTAGCATAGGGATGGATCAAATCTATCTGGTATATACCCGCTTTGGGGATGAAATAAGTAAATTCAGTCTTTACATCCTTTGCGACTTCTTTCGGGACAAGCCAGCGGTTGTTTTTTAATACCAATCCACTGGTGTTTTTGATATCTTTCGCCGAAATAGCTATGGTTCTCCTAGAGGCTACCGCGGCTTGATCTTCTCTCAGATCAATCAAACGCTCCTTAGTTGCAGAGTGATAACCTTTGGAAGCTTCTACCCTAAAAGCAAAGTGTCCCGACCTAGGAAAATCTTGTTTTATCAGCATTTTTAAATTGGGAGAGGGCCCTTGCCAAGATTTTGGGGTAACCTCTTTGGCGGGCAGTGCAGCGTTAAGGACCATACCCTCTTCCACCATAGTATATCGATTGCTCGCCGAGCCGCGCATTCCAATACCGATGTTATTTTGTATATTTTGAGGAGCCTCAAGTGCCTTAGTATCATAACTAAGCAGTTCAACCTTTAAATTCTCATTGTCCACAGGAGCAGTTTGATAACCGCCAAACTCAGCGCCAGACGTACCATCACCAATATTTTTTCCCAAGGTTACTTTATAGTGCTTTGAATTGGGCTTGTCCCCATAAACAATGGCCTTGTCTAAAGCTTCTCTAGCTATTTTTTGGAAATAATCGACATGAAGTGCGGTCGTCTGAAGTATATTTCCATTATTGGTGAATCCCATTTTTGATTTTCCATCATCGGGGAGTACATCGCCAAAATTGGCATAGACCCCAAGCAATTCATTTAGGCTGTTGGTGTATTGTGCTTTGGTCAATCTCCGCATCACTTTTTTGTTATCGGTTTGTTTTGCAATAGCTGCTTGGTTAAGGTTTTCAGTCATCCATTCCACCACCAACCTTCGATCATTATCGGACAGCTGTGGTTTCTTTTTAGGAGGCATTTCCCCTAAATTGATGACGTTCATGGCAGAATGCCATTTTTCCGCATCAGGGCCTTTTAACATATCCCAATTCAATACATCCAAACGCATTGCTCCTTTTTGCTTTTCTGGCCCATGGCACTCATAACAATGATTTTCTAATATGGGCTGAATTTTGGTTTGATAGTAGACCGCCTGTTGAGAAGTGGAATCGTTAGCTGTGTTGACTGCGTAGTAAGAAGACGTATCTTCAATACCCAGCACATTTTTCATAGCTGTGGGCATGTATTTGGTGAGATAATCCTCACCGTGTGTTAAATAACCACCATAGTGTCCTGCAAGGGAAAGTAGCAGTACATTTGAAAACAAAAATATTTTATAAAACCGACTTACCCCTTCCGAAGGATCATCGGATTTTTTTTCTCGAAGGACCACCAACCATATGCAGAGTAATGCGGTAAACCATCCCAACCATTTGTGGACATTTAATAGCTCTTCGTCATAGCTGCCGCTGGATCCTAACAGAAAACCCAATAAAAGTGTCGGTACAATACTAAAAACAGAAAACCACAACAAAAGGTTACAAGCTCCTTCTAAATTTAATTGAGGACGCAGCCCGTTTGCCAGTTCCATAAAAAATAAAATGATGAGAGCGCCGATGGGCAAGTGAAGAATTATAGGATGGAATCTTCCCAAGAAAAATAAAAAAGTATTGTCTACTTTTCCGTCTAAGGGAATGAGCAATAGAAGAAATAATAAAATAGTAAATACTATTGCTGTATTAAAACTTCGCCGTTTCATGAATTCTGTACCAATCTATTTATTTAATTTAATTTAATTAATAAA
>PBCE01000049.1 GCA_002716845.1 Flavobacteriaceae bacterium
ACAAAAAATGAAATAAACGATACAATTCCTACGGACTGGATGATCAGAGAATCCACTTCTCTGATGATGAGATCCTTCATCACACTCCAACGAGAAAAACGCGTAAATACCTTGGAAAGCATTAAGAAGTAGGATCCAATGTTCTGAATAATAACCATCACAACAAATTTACACAATTAACCCAAGGAAATGGGATACATTCAACTCAACTAAAGTTAAGTCTGGTAGATAATGGCATTGATGTTCATTCCAGCCCCAACACTTGCAAACATGATAACATCTCCTTTGCACAAGGAATGTCCTTTATATTTTTGCTTGATAACCAAATCAAAAAGTGTTGGAACAGTCGCAACAGAGCTGTTGCCAAACTCTTCGATATTCATGGGAAGAATACTCTCTGGCATGGGTTTTCTGTACAATCTATAAAAACGTTTTACAATGGCCTCATCCATTTTTTTATTGGCCTGGTGGAGGAATATTTTTTTTAAATCCTCAATGGCGACATTTGCTTTGACCAAGCACTCCTTCATGGCAGTAGGTACGTGGTTTAGTGCAAATTCATACACTTTTCTTCCCTGCATTTTTATGTATTTATCTTTTATATCGTCTTGTTTATAGGACGTTCCATAAAAAATATACTCTGCTTCATTTTCGGCAGTAAAGGTCATGGTAGCGTGAGAGAGAATACCTCCGGATTCATTGGATTCTTCTAAAATGGTGGCGCCTGCCCCATCGGCGTAAATCATAGAGTCTCTGTCGTGAATATCCACTACCCGAGAGAGTGCCTCTGCACCGATAACCAAACATTTTTTGGCCATCCCTGCTTTGATAAATGCTTGTGCTTGAATCATCGCTTCCACCCATCCTGGGCATCCAAAAAGTATGTCATATGCAACACAGTTGGGATTCTTTATTTTTAGTTTTGCTTTTACCCGGGTCGCCAAATTGGGCAGCACGTCTATTTGATTGTTATCGTTGCCAATGTCTCCAAAATTGTGCGCTACAATAATATAATCCAGTGTTTCGGGGTCAATTTTTGAATCAGCTATGGCGTTTTTGGCCGCTTGGAAAGCAATGTCTGAAGTATTTAAATGGGGTGCAATGTATTTGCGTTTTTCAATTCCGGTGATGGCATTGAACTTTTCTATGATTGTTTTGTTGTCGATGTCGAATGTGGTTCCTGTGTTGTCGAGAAAAGAATGATCCAAAAAATCTGAATTGTCTTGGACATGCGAGGGAACGCAACAACCGCTACCAGTAATTTTATAACTCATAACAAATAACAATATTATGGTATAAAGTTGAAAATTCAATGTTAAATTCAACTACCCTATGATGGTCAAAATTGTAGCCAACTTTTGTTGCTATAGTAAACAGAATCTTTAATTACTGAAAATCAGGCGTTTACATAATCTTCTGTAGAAGCGCAACTGCATATCAAATTACGATCGCCAAAAGCTTCATCCACCCTGCGAACAGAAGGCCAAAATTTGTTTTCCATTACAAATGCCAGTGGGTAGGCGGCTTTGTGCCTCGAGTAGGGAAAATCCCAATGATCTGCAGTGAGCATACTCAGAGTGTGGGGTGCATTTTTTAGCAAGGCAACACTGTTTTCATCCCCTTCATTAATTTCCATTCTGATCGAGATCATGGCATCACAAAAACGATCAATCTCTTCCAAGTTTTCACTTTCTGTTGGCTCGATCATCATGGTCCCAGGAACGGGAAATGATACCGTAGGGGCGTGGAAACCGTAATCCATAAGACGTTTGGCAATATCCACGACTTCTACGTTTTGTTTCTTAAAGGGTCGGCAGTCAATAATCAGCTCGTGTGCTGTTCTTCCCTGTTCCCCCTTGTACAAAATATTGTAGGCACCTTCCAGGCGTTTACTGATGTAGTTGGCATTGAGAATTGCCATCTCAGTGGCTTTTTTTAATCCTTTCCCCCCGAGCATCTCAATGTATCCATAGGAAATTAAACAGGCCAGTGCAGACCCCCAAGGGGCAGCAGATATGGTGTGGGTTGCTGTTTCACCCCCCGTTTCGATCAGTGGGTGATTGGGAAGGAAAGGCGCCAGATGTTTTGCTACGCAAATTGGCCCTACTCCAGGTCCCCCGCCTCCATGTGGAATTGCAAATGTTTTGTGCAGATTAAGGTGACATACATCCGCTCCAATTTTAGCGGGACTCGTCAGTCCCACCTGGGCATTCATATTGGCTCCATCCATGTAAACTTGGCCACCACATTCGTGGACCTTGGCTGTTATTTCTTTAATATTGGCTTCAAAAACACCGTGAGTAGAGGGATAGGTGATCATCAGTGCAGCAAGGTTTTCACGATGCTCCTCTGTTTTTTCATATAAATCTTTCCAGTCTATATTTCCTAATTCATCTGTATCAACTACTATGACCTTCATCCCAGCCATTACTGCAGAGGCAGGGTTGGTGCCGTGTGCTGAAGAAGGAATTAAACAAATATTTCGTTGTGAATCTCCCCTGTTCTCATGATAGGACCGAATGACCATCAGCCCAGCATACTCACCTTGAGCGCCTGAGTTGGGCTGTAGTGAAGTGGCATGGAATCCCGTAATTTCACTGAGTTGCTCTTCCAATCGATCCAGCATTTTATGATACCCTTGGGCTTGAGCCCGCGGTACAAACGGATGGATACTGGACCAGTGAGGCCAACTCAAAGGAAGCATTTCTGCAGCAGCATTTAATTTCATGGTGCAAGATCCCAGCGATATCATGGAGTGATTTAAGGCCAAATCTTTTCGCTCCAATCTTTTGATGTAGCGCATCATGGCAGTCTCAGAGTGGTATGAATTAAAAATTTTATGGGTCAGATAATGGCTTCTTCTTTTTTGGGCTGGTGGTAAACGATTTCCTTCGATTTTTACTTTGCCTGTGATATTTTTATGATTTACTACTTTTTCAAAAACAGTTAGAATTTTTAATAAATCCGCCTCATCCGTGGTCTCATTTACGGATATACCCACCGTTTCGGCATCGATGTAATTGAAGTTAATTTCATTTTTTTCCGCTTCTGATCTGATGGCCTGGGCATCGATCTTAATTTTTAGGGTATCGAAGAAATATTCGTTGCATTGCGTTAACCCTAAATCAACCAATTTCTTTTCGAGTTTGGCCGTGTTTAAATGGATGCTTTTGGCAATTTTCTTGAGACCTTTGGGTCCGTGATAAACGCCATACATACCTGCCATTACTGCCAAAAGCACTTGTGCCGTACAGATGTTGGAAGTGGCCCTGTCTCGCCTGATGTGCTGTTCTCTGGTTTGTAAGGCCATTCGTAACGCAGGGTTTTTATCCTGATCTAGGGTTTGTCCTATAATGCGCCCTGGGATATTCCTTTTATAGTCTTTCTTTGTCGCAAAATAGGCTGCATGAGGGCCGCCATATCCTAAGGGAATGCCAAATCTTTGTGTGGTTCCTACTACCACATCAACCCCATAGGAACCCGGGGCCTCCAATAAAGTCAAACTCAGAAGATCCGCTGCAACGATAGTTTTTAATCCAAAAGTTTTTGCATTGTTGATCGCTGATGGGAGATCAACGATGTTACCATTTTTGCCAGGATTTTGGAAAAAAGCAGCAAAAAACGAAGTGTCAAAATTTATTTTTTCTGGAGCTCCAATCACCAGTTCAATGCCCAAAGGATTGGACCTTGTTTTGAGTACCGCCAAAGATTGCGGGAGTATATCGGCAGACACGAAAATTTTTGAAGCTCCAGTTTTTTTCTGCTCCTTGGATCTTACAGCGTAAGCCAAGGTCATGGCCTCTGCCACAGCCGTGGCCTCGTCCAACATGGACGCATTGGCCAATTCCATACCAGTAAGATCACTCACCATACTTTGGAAATTAAACAGGGCTTCCAAGCGGCCTTGTGCAATTTCCGCCTGATAGGGCGTGTAGGCAGTGTACCAACCTGGGTTTTCTAAAATATTTCTTTGAATCACCGCAGGGGTAATTGTACTGTGATAGCCCAAGCCTATATAGGTTTCAAAGAGTTTATTTTCATCGGAAAGGGCCCTCAATTGTTTCAAAAAGCGGTATTCACTAACGTTCTCTGGGAGGGTTAGGGGTTGGTCTAAGCGGATGTCTTTAGGAAGAGTTTGCGATAGCAATTCTTCCACAGAATCAACCTCAAGAGTATTTAGCATTTTAGTGATTTCTTCCTCTCTGGGGCCAAGGTGCCTAGAAGCGAATTTGTCCGTCTGCATTGATACGTTGTTTAAACAAAAATAAGGTTTAGACCAACTAATTATGAGCGGTCATTCGTTCATTTCTCCATTTTTTTTGAACAAAAAGGACACTTATTAACAGTTTACAGATATTTTTACGGGGTGAGATGGTTTTTAAAAGTTTTTGACCTTTACGTTAAATACAATATTCATGTGAGTTTGGCCGTTTTGGTCTTGGTCCAAATCACCGCTATGGATTTTGGTATTGACCTCTCCTTGGGGCATCAATTTATTTTTTTTACTGCGCCATTTCTGGGTTATAATTTCATCAAGTTTCATTTTTTTTTCTTCAATAAAACGCCATTTACATCTGTCAAATATATTTTATTGACAGGCTATTTGTCACTCTTCTTTATAATGGTACTTTGGCAAATCCTCTACCTTTCTTTTTCTTTTCAGCTCTTGTTTTTAGCCACTTCAATATTGGGTTTACTCTATTGTTTGCCCTTACCTGGCTTAAAGGTTAATTTTAGAGCATTAAAGGGATTGAAAATTCATCTAGTGGCCTTGAGCTGGGTTCTGACTTCCGTATATCTTCCGATTTCGCTATTGGAATTAATGCCAGAAAACCTTTCTTGGAATTATGCCTTTCAACGCTATCTTTTTGTTTTGGCTGCTACAATTCCTTTTGAAATAAGAGATTTAAAATTAGACACACCTCAACTATCTACCTGGCCCCAAAAATGGGGAATTCAAAAAACTAAAATATTTGGGGTGATTTTGTTATTGGTCTTTCTTGTTTTAGAGGGTTATATGAGTAAACCCACCCATTTTTTGACTACTATATTTATAGGAGTTTTGTTAATGGGTACGGTCATCTACTCTAAAGCAGATCAATCCAAGTATTTTAGTAGCTTTTGGGTAGAGGGTATTCCTATTTTATGGTTAACTTTATTAATTATTTTCTCTTGATATGAAAGTGTTTTTGATACTTCTTATTATTGTTTTTCAGCTCCCCAAGGTGGAAGTGATTGAAAAGTCCAAATACAAAGAATACATAGCGCGAGGATACACTCTTGTTGACGTCAGGACTCCCAAGGAATTTGAAGCTGGGCATATTGATGGGGCACAAAACATCGATGTAAAATCCGATGCTTTTGTCCGTGAAATTGAAAAACTGTCAAAATCTGATACGCTGCTGGTTTATTGCCGTTCTGGTAAAAGAAGCCTTTATGCAGCGCAAGCCATGGTTTCTTTTGGTTTTGAAAAAATCTATGATCTCGAGGGTGGTTTTTTAAACTGGAAACAGGAGTAGCATTGGCTATTTTATTCGAAGTTCAGAGCAGCTAATTATCAATTAACCAAACCTGCTCTTTTAAGCAGTGCATTTGGATCAGGGGCTTTTCCTCGGAATTTTTTGTAAAGGGTCATGGGGTCTTCGGTTCCCCCTTTGGAAAGGATATTATCTTCAAATGATTTGGCAGTCTCGGGGTCAAAAATGCCCTTTTCTAAAAACAATTCAAACGCATCTGCATCGAGTACTTCGGCCCATTTATAGCTGTAATATCCTGCGGAGTATCCTCCCTGGAAAATATGGGAAAAGGCAGTACTGGAGCAATTATCGGGCTGGTCTTTTGAAAACTGAACGCGCTCCAAGATTTTCTTTTCATGATGTTTAATATCTTGAATTTCCTCAATCTCTTTTCCGTGATAGGTGAGGTCCAAAAATCCAAATCCCAACTGGCGTAGGGTTTGAAGTCCCTTCTGAAAGTGGGCTGCTTTTTTGATTTTGCCGATGTATTCCATTGGTATCACTGCATTGGTTTTATGGTGTTTGGCAAAAAGCTCCAACGCTTCTTTTTCATAACACCAGTTTTCCATAATTTGACTGGGTAGCTCAACAAAATCCCAAAAAACACTGGTTCCACTGAGTGCGGCATAATTGGTGTTGGCCAGCATACCGTGCAATGCATGACCAAATTCGTGAAATAAGGTAGTTACTTCCTGAAAGCTGAGTAAGGCGGGTGTGCTTGCCGTTGGTTTGGAAAAATTACATACTATAGATATGTGTGGGCGCTGTCCCTTTTTTTGCCCACGAAAGGAGGTCATCCAAGCGCCATTTCGCTTTCCTGGTCGTGGGAAAAAGTCGGTGTACAAAAGGGCATAAAATTCGTCGTCCTTATTGTTAACTTCATATACATCCACCTCTTGGTGATAGCCTTCTATTTTGTCATTTTTGGTAAAACGCAAACCGAAAAGTTTTCCTGCGATTTCGAAGACGCCTGCTTTTACCTTTTCCAAAGGGAAATAGGGTTTTATGGTTTGCTCGTCCAGGTCTAATTGCGCTTTTTTTAGCTTTTCAGAGACATAAGCACTGTCCCATTTTTCAAAGTCCTTTATACCCAATTTTATTGCGGCAAAATCTACCATTTCCTGCCATTCTTTTCGAGCAGCGGGATAAGCTTTTTGGTAAAGGTCCTCCAGAAAATTATTGACGATGGTTTCTGAATTTGCCATGCGTTCCTCTAAGACAAAAGCTGCATGAGAGTCATATCCGAGTAATTCTGCCCGTTGTTTTCTGAGTTCGATCAACCTAAGTATGACCTGAGTATTATTGTTGTCATTGTCTTGGAAGCTGCGACGCCCAAAAGCCAAAAACAGCTCCTTGCGGAGGTCCCTGTTTTCGGCATAGGTCATAAAGGGAACATAGCTGGGGTAGTCTAAGGTAAAAATCCAGCCCTCTTTATTTTTTAATTTTGCCATTTCTGCAGCCATTTCTTTGACTTGATCGGGCAGTCCTTTTAAGTCTTCTACCGACTTGATGTGAAGTTGGTAATTGTTGGTGTCTGCCAAAACATGCTCGCCAAAAGTAAGTCTGAGTTGTGCTTTCTCTGTGTCGATTTCGCGCAACATTTCTTTTTTATCGTTGCTTAATATTGCCCCATTTCGGACAAAAGCCTTGTATTCTTTTTCTAAAAGTGTGCGCTGCTCGTCCGATAGATTTTCTGAATCACGCTGATCATAAATGATTTTGATTCGCTCGAATAAAGCTTGATTGAGCCGGACATCATTTTGGAATTTTGTCAATAAGGGCGAAGCCTGCTGAGTAACGGCCTGAATCGCATCAGTGGTTTCTGCACTGTTCAGGTTGAACAAAATGGCACTGTTTCGCTCCAATAGTGCTCCTGTATTTTGAAGAGGCTCAATAGTGTTTTCAAAACTGGGGGAGGCAGTTTGTTGTGTAAGCTCGTCGATCTGTTTGAGTGCACTTTCTATGTTTTTCTTTAGCGCAGGGATAAAGTGCTCGGAATTTATTTTACTGAAAGGGGTTGATTGATAGGGCGTGTCAAAGTAGGATAATAAAGGATTTTCCAATCGATTAAGGATTAAGTTTTTTACTGCTATTAATAACTTTAGTTTTTAGTTCTTTTTTGTACTGGACTAGGCTGTCCACGACAGCGGAATCCGTGGTTCCTACGATTTGTGCGGCCAAGATACCTGCATTTTTTGCGCCGTTGAGCGCAACAGTGGCAACGGGAACACCGCCAGGCATTTGAAGAATGGACAACACAGAGTCCCAACCGTCAATAGAGTTACTCGATTTTACGGGTACACCGATCACGGGTAGGGGTGAAACCGAAGCAATCATCCCAGGCAGGTGGGCGGCGCCTCCCGCACCGGCAATGATTACCTTGATGCCTCTTTGGTGGGCTTGGGTTCCATAATCCATCATTTTCTCTGGGGTTCGATGGGCAGAGACAATATCAATTTCAGTTTCAATTTTAAACTCTCTAAGGATGTCTATTGCTTCTTGCATGACCGGTAAATCCGATTCACTGCCCATTATTATTCCAACTTTTGCCATTTTATTTAGTAATTACAGATAAGGTTTCTTTTACTTGTTGGGCCATTTTTCTGGCAGTATCTATTTTAGGGTGTATGATGGTAACATGTCCCATTTTCCTAAAAGGACGTGTTTCTTTTTTTCCGTAAATATGAGGAAAAACCCCCTCAATGGCCAAAATTTGGTCAATGTTTTTATAAATCACGGGGCCGGAGTAACCTTCTTTACCCACCAGGTTAACCATAACGGCCGAAACCTTAGACTCGGTTTTTCCCAGAGGTAAATCCAAAACAGCCCTGATGTGCTGTTCGAACTGACAAGTGTAGGAAGCTTCAATGCTAAAATGCCCACTGTTATGGGGTCTTGGGGCCACTTCGTTCACCAATACGTCACCCTCGTGGGTCAGGAAAAGCTCTACTGCGAGGAGGCCAATATGACCATATGCTACAGCTGTTTGCTGTGCAACAGTGATGGCTTTTTCAGCCGCCTGATCTGAAATTCTCGCGGGGCACAAAACGTATTCAACTTGATTGGCCGTGGGGTGAAATTCCGATTCTACCACTGGGTAATGGGTGGTTTCTCCCTGTGGGCGGCGACATACAATTACAGATAGTTCCTTTTCGAAGGGTACCAGTTCTTCGATGAGGCAGGGTCCAGCATTGAGTTGTTCAATATCCTTGTTCGAACGAATGATTACTACACCATAGCCGTCATAACCCATTTCGGCGGATTTCCAAACAAATGGAAAAGATAGAATTCCTTTCATCACGCTATCCTTGACTTGGTTTAAGTTTTCGTACTCCTCAAAAGAAGCAGTAGGAATATGGTGTTTTTTGTAGAATTGTTTTTGGGAGCATTTGTTTTGAATGGTTTTTAAAACATGGGGTTGGGGATAAACCTTTACTCCCTCATTCTCCAACTGCTCCAAAGCTTCAACATTTACTTTCTCTATTTCAATGGTCAAGATGTCTACTCCCTTACCGAAATCATATACGGCTTGGAAATCGGTTAAATCTCCGACGACAAATTCATCACAAGCCAGTTGGGCAGGGGCATTTTCGCTTGTATCCAACACCTTGGTTTTTACATCCCATTTTCGGGTGGTATAGAGCAACATTTTGCCCAGTTGACCCCCTCCTAAAATTCCTAAAGTTTTTGTTGTAGAAAAAAAATCCATCTAGCAGTTTTTACAAAAATACGCATAACTTTTTGCTTGGAAAAAAACCATTCAATTTGGATATCTTTGTCAGAAATAAATCATTGATGATAAATATTGTACTCTTTGGAAAACCTGGTGCGGGAAAAGGAACACAAGCCGAGTTTTTAAATTCTAAATATCAATTATTCCATATCTCTACTGGGGATTTATTCCGGCATCACATTTCGAATAAAACCGATTTGGGAATGTTGGCTCAATCCTATATTAACAAAGGAGACTTGGTTCCGGATCAAGTGACCATCGATATGTTAAAGGAGGCCGTGGGCCAAAATGCCGAGGCAAAAGGTTTTATCTTCGACGGGTTTCCAAGGACTACCCAACAAGCCAAGGCCCTGGACGAATTTTTGAGTGAGAAGTCCATTAGCATTTCGGCAACATTGGCCTTGGTGGCCGATGACGATATTTTGATCGATCGCTTGATAAAAAGGGGAAAAACCAGTGGCAGGGCAGACGATCAAGACGAAGAGAAAATTAGAAAAAGGTTCGATGAATACAATAACAAAACCGCTCCATTAAGAGCTTTTTATGAAGCACAAGGTAAATTTTACAGTGTGGATGGTATCGGGGAAATTGAACAAATTACCCAGAGGTTGACGGCTCTGATTGATGGATTGCTCATAAAATGACCGAAGCCAATTTTGTTGACTACGTGAGGCTCAATCTCAAATCGGGAAATGGGGGCAAAGGTTCTTTCCACCTTCATCGTGAAAAATTCATCACCAAAGGGGGGCCAGATGGAGGAAATGGAGGTCGAGGCGGCCACATCATTGTCAGAGCAAATCCCAACCTGTGGACGTTGTATTCTTTTAAATTTTCCAGACATTTTGCAGCAGGACACGGTGGTGACGGAAGTAAAAATAGAAGCAGTGGCGCCCAAGGAAATGATGTATACATTGATGTCCCCTTGGGAACGGTGGTAAAAAATTCAAATACGGAAACAGTTATCTGTGAGATGGTGGAACCCAATAAGGAGTTTGTTTTATTGGAGGGGGGCAAAGGCGGACTCGGAAATTGGAATTTTAAGTCCTCCACCAATCAAACACCCCGCTATGCTCAGCCTGGAATCCCAGGGCAAGAATTGGAAATTATTTTGGAGTTGAAAGTGCTGGCTGATGTGGGTCTTGTGGGTTTTCCCAATTCAGGTAAATCAACCTTGCTCTCGGTCATAACCGCAGCCAAGCCTAAAATTGCCGACTATGAATTTACCACCCTAAAACCTAACCTCGGAATTGTTCCCTACCGAGATTTTCAATCTTTTGTAATGGCAGATATTCCCGGCATTATCCAAGGAGCAGCAGAGGGAAAAGGTTTGGGGCACTATTTCCTGCGTCATATTGAAAGAAATGCTGTTTTACTATTTATGATCCCTGCAGACACTCATGACGTAAGAAAAGCTTTTGATATATTGATGGGAGAATTGAGGACCTACAACCCTGAACTGATTGATAAAGACTACGTGGTGGTGCTTTCAAAAAGTGATTTACTGGACGACGAGCTCAAGGCGGAATACCAAAAGGAAATGAAAAAAAACTTTGGAGAGACATCGCATTGTATGATATCCTCTGTGGACCAATCTGGACTGACTGCTCTTAAAGACATGCTTTGGAAAAAACTAAATAGCTCAAGTGATTAATCGAAAATCAATAAGCCTTTTATTGTTTATTCCTTTTCTTGTCTTCTCTCAGTTTAAGACCCCTTTTGTGTGTTGTGATTATCAGAGAGATGCCGAATACAAACAACAATTAACCTTCTTAAAAAAGAGTGAAAAGGAGGGTGCTGTCGAAGTAATTGAGTCCATTGCTGCTCTGTCTAGAGAATATCAAGATTGGGAAACTGCTATTGAATACTATGAAAAATTAATTGAGGATTACCCCAAGGCTGAATATTATTTTAGTTTGGGTGTCGCCGCAGCCAGAAAGTCTTTAGAGGTCCCCCAGTTCAGATCTGTTCCTTATATAGTAAAAGCCAGGAAATCGGTGCTGAAAGCCCATGAAATGGAACCTGAAAACGTTACTTTTTTAAACTTGTTGATCCCCTTGAATGCTGAAATCCCAATGTTTTTTGGGGGGAGCTATGCTTTTGCAGAGCAGCAGTGTAAATTATTAAAAAATCTGGATCCACTGAGTGGGACGATAATGCAAGCCTACCTGTATGAGGTTCGCGAAATGTATTCTGAGGCCAAGTCAGAATTTATTCAAGTTTTTACTGCCTCAGAAAATAGAATAAGCAGTTTTGATCGTGGAGGGTCACAACTGAATAGAGACCAGCTGTTTAAGTTGGGACGCGCAGCAGCCCAGCACAAAATATATTTTGAATTAGGGGGTAGGGCAATGGATTTATACATAGACGACTATGGACGTCGAGATAATTATCCATTGGCATGGGCGCATTTTTACCGGGCAAAAATTTATTTTTACAATGATCAGTTACCAAAGGCAATAAAATCATTGCATCAAGCATTGGAGATCAATCCCAATTTCGAGGAGTGTTTGGCCTTTTTAAAAACTATTGAAGATGAGTAAATACCATTTTATCGCCATAGGAGGGAGCGCCATGCACAGTCTGGCTATTGCTTTAAAAAGTAAGGGCCACCAGGTCAGTGGGAGCGATGATGCTATTTTCGACCCCGCCAAGACCCAATTGCAAAAAGCAGCGATTTTACCAGAACAAATGGGTTGGTTTTCCGAGAGAATAGCTCCTTCAATAGACGCTGTGATCATTGGAATGCATGCTAAAAAAGACAATCCTGAGCTGTTGGCAGCTCAGAAAATGAGCCTACCCATCTATTCCTATCCTGCTTTCATTACCCACTATGCCCAAAATAAAACTCGGGTTGTGATTGCTGGAAGTCATGGGAAAACTACCATTTCTGCTATGGTTTTGCATGTGTTGAATTACCATCAGAAATCTGTGGACTATATGATCGGTGCTCAGTTGGAGGGTTTTGAAAATGCTGTTTGTTTGTCTGAAGAAAACGAATTCATACTTCTTGAAGGGGATGAATACCTCTCTTCTCCTATCGATCTGAACCCCAAATTCCATCACTACAAGCCACAGATAGCCCTGATCAGTGGGATTGCATGGGATCATGTCAATGTCTTTAAGACTGAAGAAGAATACATCCGTCAATTTGATCTATTTATTGACACCATTACTGCAGGTGGGGTCTTGATTTACAACGAGCAGGATACGATATTGACAGGATTGGTAAACGCTTCTCAGAACACCATCAGGAAAGAACCTTATGGTATCATTCCTCACAGGGTAACTGATGGCACTACCTATTTGGATACTGATGAGGGGGTGGTACCCTTAAGTATTTTTGGTAAGCACAATTTGTCCAACCTATCTGGGGCCAAGTGGATTTGCCAGCTTATCGGTATTGATGAGGACGATTTTTATCAGGCGGTTATTAGTTTTAAAGGAGCTTCAAAACGATTAGAAAACTTGGTGAATGGAAAAACCAGTTCCCTTTACAAGGATTTTGCCCATGCGCCTAGTAAAGTAAAAGCCACTGCCGATGCTGTAAAAGAACAATTCAAAGATTTCAGGCTTATTGCTTGTTTGGAATTACACACCTACAGCAGTTTAGATCCCAGCTTTATAAAAAATTATCGGGCTAGTTTATCCCAGGTTGACTTGCCAATTGTCTATTACGATCCAGATGCCCTAAAAATAAAAAACAGAACCCCTATCAGTATAGACGAAATCAAGAAGGCCTTTGGTGAACCCAAGCTTAAGGTGTTTACCCATCCCGATGCATTAAACACCTATCTTTTTAGAGAGGATTATGATCGGACCGTCTTGTTGATGATGAGTTCAGGAAACTATGGAGGGCTCAACTGGGAGCGATTGAAAGAGAAAGTATTGCAGTTTTAATTTCCTGGGAATTCCTAAATTTAAGCCTTTAAATCTTTAAACATAAGTTATGTCCAACGCTACCCCAAATTTGACCATCGAGCAATGGCAGCTAAACGACCGTCTCCTTGAAAAATTAAAAAACAAACGAGCTTAATCCCTATCTGTAGCAGAATAATTTGCTGTCATTATTGGTGGTTGGAGTATAGGTGAAAGTTTAGTATCCTTAATGAAATGCACCCTGCATGGTCAAAAAAATAGACTCAGTGACTTGCATAAAATCCCCTAAGAAGCCTTGATAAAATTTAAAGGGGTTGGATTGGTATAAGTATTAAAAATTAATGCGGTTTTTGAAATTTCAAAACATTTACAATCACATCCTTTTAGGAAAAAAAATAATTTAATTTTAGTGCAGACGTTTTTCAGAGCTTACAACCTTTATTGGGAAATTTGCAGCACGAGGAATTTTGGATTTTATATTTGAATCAGTCCAATTGACTTTTAACAAAAAAATGCCTCAGTAAAGGCGGTATTACCCAAACAATTGTCAATGTGTGATTGGCCATTAAAAACACCCTTGAAATTGGTTCCACAGGAATGATTTTAGCCCGCAATCATCCTTCTGGAAAATAAACCTTTGCAGTCAGGACAAAGAAATTACCCAAAAATTTATTGAGGCTGCCAATACTTTTGACATTATAATTTTAGATCACCTTATTGTATCTGAAAAGAGTTATTTTAGCTTTAAAGATGAAAATTTGGTTTGAATGATACTGGTCTATTCGCATAAAATAACCCCAAGGTTAACCTATATTTTCCGTCAGATTTTTATTCGAATTCTTGAGCTGCCCGTCGATTTTACCTCAACGATTGAAAAGTTTGTTTCTCATTCGGGACCCAAGATCAGTTATACCCACCAACCCTTGGGAAAGGAGTTTTTTATATCTTCACATGACTTGCTTTTCCAGCAGGGAATTCAGGAAGTAGGAGTAGAGGTTTCCAACTGGTCAGGAATACCCGCTTTTTTTAAACTAAGTAATGATTCTCAACTACCCTTTGATATTTTTGCAGCTTCATTTTATTTGATGAGTAGGTACGAAGAATTCCTACCACAAATCAAAGATGAATTGGGGTCATATTTACCCCATCAAAGCTTGGCTGCAAAAAACAATTTTTTAGAATTACCGCTCATCGATTTGTGGGCCCTTCGACTTAAGGACAAATTATATGAGTTCTTTCCAGAGCTGCCCCATATTTCCTGGAATAAACCAATATTCCAACCTATCGTTTCTGTGGTTAACCCTAATCAATATAAACACAAATCTTTGTTGCTAAAAGTGGTAGATTCCTTAAAGTCAATGTGGGAATTGAATTTGTTTTCTTTAATTGAGCAATATTTAGTTATTTTAGGATTTAGACAAGATCCCTATGCCAATTTTGATGCATTGGAAAAATTATTTAAAGTAATTGGATTAGAACCGATCTATTTCTTTCTTTTTTCGGAAATTTCTTTTTTTGACCAAGGGGTTTCTATCTATAATAATCGGTTTAGAAACTTAATAAAACATACAGCAGACAGTTTTAAAGTTTCTTTATTGGCCTCTCACGCCGGCCAGCGGGAGTCGAAAAAAATATTTGTTGAGTGTCAACAACTGAACGAATTAATTCACAGGAAAATAGATTTCATAAGATTCAATTATACGCTTTTATCGGCATCCTCTGGATACTATCAGCTATTGGAAAACGGAATACAGGAGGATTATAGTATGGGATATAGGGAGGTATTGGGTTATCGGGCTTCTACAGCAGTGCCTTTCTATTTTTATGATTTGAATAACGATTTACAAACATCCCTAAAAATTTTCCCCATTGTGGCGCAAGAGGAAGGCTTGCGAAGCTATTCAAATGAAAAAGTATTTAAAAAATTATTGGATTTATACGAAGCCCTACCGACCCGATCGGCCTTCCATGGAGTCTCTTTTTCCAATGCTATCTTAAACCCCAATGAGCAAAATAAATCTTTTAGTAATCAGTTTATAAATTTTCTAAAAAGTCATGCGAGAAAAGAGTAGAATTAAAAACGTTTTTTTTGATTTAGACCATACCTTGTGGGATTTTGAAAAAAATTCGGCCTTGGCTTTTAAAAAAATTCTTAAATCCTTAAATATTCAAATCGAGCTCAGCGAATTTCTTCTCTACTATGACGATTTCAACCACAAATATTGGAAACTGTACAGGGAAAATAAAATTTCCCAAAACACACTAAGGCAGCAAAGATTGATCAAAACTTTTGAAGCCATTGACTATAGCACCACTCCCGATTTGATCAATATACTTTCGGAAGAATACATAAAAAATCTCTCTACTTTTACCCACCTTTTCGAGGGAACGATTTCCGTTTTAGAGTACCTGAAAAAAAAATATACTCTTCATATTATAACCAATGGATTCGAGGCGGTTCAGCACTACAAAATCAATAATTCTAATCTTTCAAGCTATTTTCAAAATGTGTTTACAGCTGAAAAAGTGGGTTATAAAAAACCACATCCCATAATATTTGAAAAAGCTTTGGAACTCAGCAAAGCCATTGCTGCCGAATCTATAATGATTGGAGACAGCTTGGAGGCCGATGTGCTGGGTGCCCAAAATGCTGGGATGGAAGCAATACATTTTAATTCCCACCAAGAAGCCGGACACGATCATTCTCCTGTGATTTACAAATTGCAAGAAATCAAGCGTCTGTTATGATTTTTAAGGATATATTTTCATCCCCAAAGGGAAAGTTTTAAATTCGCCATCAAATGGAATTAAAAAAAGTCCAAGATATTGTTGATCAATGGATAAAGGACCACGGAGTTCGTTACTTTGACGAACTCACCAATATGGCACAGCTCACAGAGGAAGTGGGCGAGGTAGCTAGGATCATTGCCAGGCGCTATGGAGAGCAAAGCGAAAAAGAAATCGACAAGCTGAAAGATTTGGGAGAGGAACTCGCGGACGTAATTTTCGTCGTCCTTTGTTTGGCCAACCAGACGGGTGTAGATTTGCAATCAGCTTTTGATAAAAAAATGAAAATTAAAGCAGAAAGAGACCACGACCGGCATCAAAATAACCCCAAGCTAAAGTAAACAGAGGATGAGGATAAAGTTGCACCATTCTGGTCAAGTGGCCAAAGGAAAGATCACGATTACAGGATCTAAAAGCGAATCCAACAGACTGTTGATTCTCCAGGCTTTGTACCCACAAATCAAGATAAAAAATGGCTCTAATTCTGACGATTCATCGGTAATACAGGAAGCTTTGAAAAGCAATGATCAGCGGATCGATATTCATCATGCGGGGACTGCAATGCGTTTTTTAACTGCCTATTTTGCTACTCAACAGGATCGTGAGACTGTTTTAACGGGTTCTAAAAGAATGCAAGAACGGCCAATAAAGTTATTGGTAGATGCGCTCAACAGCCTTGGAGCCGATATTTCCTATGAAAAAGTAACAGGTTTTCCGCCATTAAAAATTAGGGGGAAGCAGCTAATAGAAAATAAAGTAAGTCTGCCCGGTAATATCAGCAGTCAGTACATATCTGCTTTGATGTTGATAGCCCCTTCTTTAAAGAATGGGTTGGAAATTGTTTTGACTGAAGAAATTACATCTTTACCTTACATTACCATGACCCAAGGCATACTCGACGATATGGGATTCAATACCTCATTTACAGGAAATAAAATTTCAATCCGGTCAGGAATAATGACAAATCCTCAGGAATGGACAGTGGAGTCAGATTGGAGTTCTGCTTCGTATTTCTATTCTATTGTGGCATTGGTAGTGGAGGGAGAAATTGATTTGAGCTATTATGCTCTGGAGAGTCGTCAAGGCGACGCTGCCTTGGAGAAAATCTACCACAATCTCGGGGTAGAGACCACCTTTGACGGTGTGAAAATAAAGCTTTCCAAAATAAAAAACTTCGTCACACCAGATCATTTAGCGCTCAATTTAAAAAACACTCCAGACCTGGCCCAAACAATTGCAGTGAGTTGTTTGGGTTTAGGAACAGATTGTTTACTGACTGGCCTACACACCCTTAAAATCAAAGAAACAGATCGATTAACAGCCCTTAAAGTAGAAATGGAAAAGCTGGGAGCAAAGGTAAAAATAACAGACAATAGCCTTATGTTGACCCACACCAAAACACTAAAAAGCGATGTGGCCATAGCTACTTATAATGACCACCGAATGGCCATGGCTTTTGCTCCTTTGGGGTTAAAGGTCCCTATCGTGATCAACGACGCCGAGGTGGTATCCAAGTCTTACCCTAGATTTTGGGACGATTTGCAAACAATTGGATTCAATCGGGATCTATTTTAAATTTTTTATCCTCAATTACTTGACAACCCCCTCATTGAAAACCTATATTTGCAGGGCAAAAAATATTTTATGAAGTTGTCAGATTTTAATTTTGACCTCCCCAATGTTTTACTGGCCCAAAGGCCTTCCTCTGGAAGAGACGAATCCCGTTTGATGGTCCTCAATCGTGCAGATCAATCGATCAGTCACCATACCTTTAAAGATATCATCGATTTTTTTGACGTAGGCGATGTGATGGTTTTGAACAACACAAAAGTTTTTCCTGCACGCCTTTTTGGAAACAAAGAAAAGACTGGTGCCAGAATTGAAGTTTTTCTGCTGAGAGAGCTCAATGAAGAACAGAGACTGTGGGATGTGCTGGTAGATCCTGCCAGAAAAATCAGAATTGGCAATAAGCTATATTTTGGAAGCGATGACAGTTTGGTTGCTGAGGTTATAGACAATACTACCTCGAGAGGAAGGACACTTCGTTTCCTTTTTGACGGTTCTTATAGCGATTTCCGGTCCAAGCTAAAAGAGCTGGGACAAACTCCGCTGCCGAAGTACATCAATAGACCCATCGAAAAAGAGGACGCTGAGCGTTATCAAACCATTTATGCAAAACATGAAGGGGCCGTTGCTGCTCCTACAGCGGGGCTCCATTTTTCAAAGCATTTGATCAAAAAACTTCAAATTAAAGGAATTGATTTGGCAGAGCTTACCCTTCATGTGGGCTTGGGAACCTTCAGTGCAGTTGAGGTGGAAGATTTATCCAAGCATAAAATGGACTCTGAGGAGCTGATCATTACACAAGAGGCTTCGAATACTGTTAATAATGCATTAAAAACAAATCGAAAAATTTGTGCTGTTGGAACCACTGTAATGCGTGGGTTGGAGTCGTCCGTTTCTTCAATGAGAACCTTAAACCCACATGAGGGATGGACTCATAAGTTCATATTTCCTCCCCACGATTTTTCTATAGCCAATTGCATGATTACCAATTTCCACACGCCAAAATCGACTTTATTGATGATGGTATCTGCTTTTGCAGATGTGGATTTTGTCAGAGAAGCTTATAAAGAAGCCATAAAGAAAAAGTACAATTTCTACTCTTATGGTGACGCCATGCTTATTTTGTGATTTCACTTGATTGTGAAGTGAGTTTATATGAAAAAAGCACCCATGGCATCCGATAAAAAAAAGGACATTCGTACACTTTCAATAGCAAACTTGCGACAGTTTTTTTTGGACCATGGGGACAAAGCATTTCGTGGGAACCAAGTTTACCAGTGGTTGTGGCAAAAGGGAATTCATGATTTTGATGGAATGACCAATCTTTCAATAGCCACTAGGTCATTGCTAAAAGATTATTTTGTGATCAATCACATAGACATTGACCAGCAACAAAAAAGCAGTGATGGCACCCTAAAAAACGCTATAAAACTCCACGATGGCTTGGTAGTAGAATCAGTGCTGATCCCCACAGCATCAAGGATAACGGCCTGCGTTTCCTCTCAGGTAGGCTGTAGTTTGGATTGTCATTTTTGTGCTACGGCAAAGATTAAAAGGATGAGGAACCTCAATGCCGACGAGATCTATGACCAAGTTGTAGCGATGAGCCTGCAGAGTAAGTATTACTTCGACCGCTCTCTGTCAAATATTGTGTTTATGGGAATGGGAGAGCCGCTGATGAATTATAATAATCTCATCAAAGCCATAGACAAAATAACCCAGCCAGAAGGCCTGGCGATCTCCCCCTCCAGAATTACGGTATCTACCTCTGGTATACCAAAATTGATCAGGAGGATGGCAGATGATCAGGTTCGTTTTGGTTTAGCAGTTTCGCTACACAGTGCCCTTCAAAATGTAAGGGTAGAAATAATGCCGTTTTCAGAAAAATTTCCATTGGAAGAATTGGCCGATGCAATTCAGTATTGGTATGAAAAGACCTCCCAGATGGTTACCTATGAGTATGTTGTTTGGAAAGGAATCAACGACCAAAATGAAGACATTGATGCCCTAGTGGATTTTTGTAAAAAGACCCCTTGCAAAGTAAATCTGATCACGTATAATCCGATTGGAGAAGATAAATTTCTACAAGCAGCACCTGACCGAATATCGGCCTATGAAGTAGCGTTGAAAGAAAATAGGATCACTGCTACAGTAAGGAGATCAAGAGGAAAAGATATCGATGCGGCTTGTGGTCAATTGGCCAACAAAGCAAAGGTATAGTCGGTTGTATTTCATTTGTTATTAATGGTATCTTTACAGCGGAATGAAAGTTGTTGAGCGCATTAAAGAACCCATTTATGAGGAAATGGAGCTTTTTGAAAAAAAGTTCACCAAATCCATGTCTTCCAAGGTAGCCCTGCTCAACAGAATCACCCATTTTATAGTAAACAGAAAGGGAAAACAAATGCGTCCTATGTTTGTTTTTTTAGTTGCAAAAATGCTGGGAAAAGGAAAGGTAAATGAAAGGGCTTACCGCGGTGCTTCTGTGATAGAGTTGATACACACAGCCACTTTGGTTCACGACGATGTTGTGGACGACAGCAATCAGCGCAGAGGGTTCTTCTCCATCAATGCTTTGTGGAAAAATAAAATAGCTGTTTTGGTAGGAGATTATCTACTTTCTAAAGGATTGCTACTTTCTATTGAAAACGAGGATTTTGACCTTTTGAAAATAATCTCAGTAGCAGTTCGGGAAATGAGTCAAGGGGAGCTGATGCAGATTGAAAAGGCAAGAAAATTAGACATAACAGAAGAAATATATTACGAGATAATCCGTCAGAAAACAGCTACACTTTTGGCCGCTTGCTGTGCAATGGGAGCGCAGTCTGTTTCGGCCAGTGGTGATGAAGTCACTAAAATGCACCATTTCGGGGAGTTACTCGGTATGGCTTTCCAGATCAAAGACGACTTGTTTGATTATTCTGAACAAAGAATTGGGAAACCCACGGGTATCGACATCAAAGAACAAAAAATGACCTTACCGCTGATTCATGCTTTAAATGTAATGGAGCGATCGGAAAAAAATTGGTTGATTAGAACGGTTAAAAACCACAATAAAGACAAAAATAGGGTTCGAGATGCCATTCAAAGAATAAAAGCTGCTGGCGGACTCGAGTTTGCAGAAACTAGGATGGAAGACTACCGTTCCAAGGCCATAGACCTGCTCCAGGAATTCCCGAAAAATCAATACCGAGACGCCCTTGAATTGATGGTTAATTTTGTTATTGAGCGGGATATTTGATCCTAATTGACTGAAAATAACGCAATCGGTTTTGTTCGGCGGTCATATAATTTTATTTTTATGTAAATATTTTCCTTGATTTGATTTCAAGAACGACCATAGACCAAGTATATGAATCAGCCCGATTGGAGGAGGTGATCGGGGAATATGTTACCCTAAAAAAATCTGGAGCCAATTTTAAGGGCCTCAGTCCTTTTACCCAGGAGCGAACGCCCAGCTTTATGGTTTCACCTGCCAAACAAATATGGAAAGATTTTAGTAGTGGCAAAGGAGGTAATGTGATTGCTTTTTTAATGGAACACGAGCACTTTACTTATCCTGAGGCCATCAGATATTTAGCTAAAAAATATAATATTGAAATTGAAGAAACTGAGGAAACGGCCGAAGAAAAGCAAATCAAAGACATAAAAGAAAGTATGTTTTTGGTGGTCCAATACGCCGCAACTTTTTTTGAAGAGAATCTTTGGGGAACATCAGCTGGGAAATCCATAGGATATTCTTACTTTAAAGAAAGGGGTTTTACGGACGAGACCATTAAAAAATTCGCCTTGGGGTATTCCCCAGAGACCGGCGATGCTTTGAGTAAAAAAGCTAAAAAAGAGGGATATAATTTAGATTTTTTAGAAAAAACCGGGCTGGTCATCGTCAATGAAAATCAACAAATAGATCGTTTTCGGGCTAGGGTTATTTTTCCCATCAGAAGTATGTCGGGGAGGGTACAAGGTTTTGGAGGTAGGGTTTTGTCTCAAAATACTAAAATTGCCAAATACCTGAACTCGCCAGAAAGCGATATTTATCGTAAAAGCAAGGTCCTTTATGGTATTTACGAGTCTAAACAAGCGATAGCCAAAAATGATTTGTGTTATTTGGTGGAGGGCTATACCGATGTGATCCAGATGTATCAATCGGGTATCACTAACATAGTATCCTCCTCAGGAACTGCTCTTACCATTGATCAGATCCGTATGATCAGCCGCCTGACCTCAAACATTGTGGTATTGTTTGATGGAGATGCTGCTGGGGTTCGGGCTTCGCTGCGTGGAATAGATTTAATTCTCGAACAGGGAATGAACGTAAAGGTTTGTAGTTATCCAGTGGGCGAAGATCCGGATAGTTTTGCTAAGTCCCATACCACCGCAGAAATTAGCGATTTTCTCACCCTGCAGTCAAAAGATTTTATCCAGTTTAAAGTTTCTCTGTTGAATGAAGAAGGCAATAACGATCCGATCAAGAAAGCAGAGACCATAAGGGATATCGTAGAGAGCATATCGAAGGTGCCAGATGTGATCAAGCAAGAAATTTATATCCAGAACTGTGCTGAAATAATGAAAATTTCGGAAGATGCCTTGTTCAGTGCGTTGGCCCAAATAAATCAGAAAAACAAAAACAAAGGCGGTAAAAAGTTAATTTATAACCGGGGCCAAACCCCAGTCAAAAAAGTCGCTGCTACTATTTCTGAGGTAGATCGGGTATATGAATTAGAAAAAAAAATCATTTCCATATTACTTACCTACGGGAATTTGGAATTTGATTTTGAAGACGATATCATAAAACCAAATGAAGAAGGGGAGCTGATGCACCACAAAAAGCGAATGTCTGCCAAAGTATATGAAAAAATTTTTTTGGACCTCCAGCAAGATGAAGTCGAATTGAGTCAAGAGACTTTTAAAAAACTATTTTACCAACTCATAGAAATTTATCAGAGCGCTCCTGAAGATTTAAACTTGGAGAAGATCATGCAGACAGATGATATTTCACAAAACGAGATCATCACTGATTTGGTTATGAAGGAAGAACAACATCAGCTTCACGATTGGGAAAAGAGAAATATTTTTGTAAAAAACAAGGGTACTGAGGTGGTTCGTATGGTCAGTGAAACCATACTTTCTATGCGCCGCTATTTAATCGATCAAAAAATAGTAGAACTTCAGCTGAATACTAAACAGCAGGGGGAAAATCAAGAAACACTCCAAGAAATCATCAGTTGGCAGCAACTCAAAAAAGTAGTTTCCAACAAGCTCAACCGGGTACTTTAGGTCAAGTTTAGGTTTTTGGCCTGAATGTAGAGATCAAACATATTGGTTGTTTTGAGCTTGTACATCATCCTGTTTTTTTGAGTGTTTACAGTTTTTTGATTAATTTTTAATGGTTCGGCGATTTCTATATAGCGCTTGCCACCTGTCAGGTATTTTAAAACTTTGACCTCTCGAGTGGAAAGGGTGCCATATCTGTTCTAGGGTTTTTCGATGTCAAGATTTAATTTTAACTCATTGTTAAAATTGATGGTAATATTTGCGGTAGGCGTCAATTTTTTTGATGTTATCGGCCATTACACAGGCTTTAATATTTTTAGACAAAAAATCCAACAGAACCGGCTCGAATCAAAGGAATAAAATCGATGTCTTTGTCTTGAGCAGTAAAAAAATAACATTGATTTCGGGATTGATGTTTTTGATTTGATGAATGAGGTCTAAGGGCTTTCATCATTTAAGATCATTTCTGACATAACAATATCTACTGGATTTGATTTTGTAAAAGAAATACCGTCAGCCAAGTTTTTAGCTGTATGAACCAAGTTTAGGAAATTGTATTAGGAAAGAAAGTTTTCGAGGCTACACCATACAACAGGGTGCGAGTCAATTAGAAGTAGGTTTATCATAATTTGGGGAAAATTATTTTAACTAATATTTATCTAAAAATAGTTTTTTTTAAGTCACTTAGACCAATAGTGAAGTAGGTATTTCACAAACTGGTATGGGATTCATTTTGTGTTGATTTTGGCGATTAAATCCTTTATAAACATTTATAATATGGAGCTGTTTGGGGTTCAAGTCATTTAAATTAGGGTTTTGCTCGATTTCCTGCATGGCCCACTCTAGGTCATCATAATTGGCCCCCATTTGTTCCTCATCAGTACGGTTATCGCTCCACAAACCGTCGGTTGGGGCAGCCTTTTGAATGGGGTCAATTATGCATAAAAATTCAGCAACCTCATATACTTGAGATTTTAGTAGGTCTGCGATAGGGCTGAGGTCAACGCCTCCATCACCGTATTTGGTATAAAATCCAACCCCAAAATCCTCAACTTTGTTTCCTGTACCCGCAACCAAATAACGATGCAAAGCTGCAAAATAATACAGGGTAGTCATCCTTAATCTGGCCCTGGTATTGGCCAAACTCAATTTTTGTTCCTCCTTGAGGTCTGTGGCGGGAAGCCCATCTACAAAACCTTCGAAAACACCCGTTAGAGAAAGGTTGTGATGAACTACATTGGGAAACTTCTGCTCCAACCACTTTATGTGTTCGTTGGCACGAGAAACTTGGTTTTCATCTTGGTGAATTTCCATCTCAAGACAGAGCACTGGAGCACCTGTTAGACTACAGAGGGTAGAGGTTACGCCAGAATCAATGCCTCCAGAGACACCGATGACAAAACCGTTCATTTTTGATTCTTCTAGATAATTTTTCAACCATTCAACAATGTGGTTAACTACTTTCTCAGGTGATTTCATTTTTTTTGATAAAGACTACTTACATTTGTATATCGAAGTTACATTGGAATAAAAATAAATCCAATTAAATGAGATTGATAATTCTCCAAACCAAGATATTTTTAAATTCCGCCATTCTTTTTTTCATTATTATCGGTTGTAGTGGCTCCAATTCTAAGAAATCTGAAATCCTTGCCATGCCGTTATCGCTCAATATCGAACGATTTGACTTACAATTTCATCAATCTCAATCAGCAGATATCCCCTTTCTTAAAAAAAATTATCCTTTTTTGTTTCCAAAAAAGTTTCATGACAGTGTTTGGGTTAAAAGACAAAAAGATAGTTTACAATTGCTATTATTAGAAAATGTAGAAAATACATTTCCCTCCATGGATCCGTTGGAGGAGGAATTAGAGTACCTTTTTAAGCATTTAAAACATTACTTTCCACGCACCAGAACTCCCAGATTCATTGGAGTAATCAACAATGTTGACTATCAAAGCAAGATCATTTATAACGACTCTCTGCTGATCATTTCTTTGGATACTTATCTGGGAAAAAATCATCGTTTGTACGAGGGGATACCGCAATACATTAGACAAGAAATGGATGCGAAGTACTTGAGTTCTCATGTGGTAAATAAATTTGCTGAATATAAAATCCCACCCCCCAACGACAGGTCTTTTTTGTCGATGATGGTCTATGAAGGAAAAAAAATATATTTGAAAGACTGGGTTTTGCCGCGTTTGTCTGAGGCGCAAAAAATGGGTTTTACCGACGAACAATATCAATGGGTAGTAGACAATGAAATTTATATTTGGCAGTATTTTGTCGAAAAACAATTGTTATTTAGCACAGAACAAACACTGCGACAGCGCTTTATAGAACCGGCTCCCTTTTCAAAATTCTATTTGGAAATTGACAATGAGTCCCCAGGTCGGGTCGGTGTTTGGGTGGGGTGGCAGATCATAAAATCCTTTGTGGAACGCTATCCTGATACAGACATCAGTGCCCTGCTAAACATGCCTGCACAAACCCTTTTTTCAAAAGCCAATTATAAACCTAGAAGATAATGATCAAAAAAACAAGTCCAATAAAAATTGATGTTATAGTAGATGAAAATAAAGTGCCTGAAAAAATTATTTGGTCAGCTCCTGACGGAGGTATAGAAAATGAAGAAGCACAAGCCATGTTATTGGCGCTTTGGGATGGTGAGCATCAGGAGACACTGAGAATGGATCTATGGATTAAAGAGATGCCTGTTGACCAGATGAAAATCTTTTTTCATCAAACGCTACTCACCATGAGCGATACCTATCTTCGCGCTACTCAAGATGATAAGATGAGTGCGACGATGAAAGACTTTTGTAATTATTTTGCTGAAAAACTCAATTTGAAAAAAAACGATTAAATCTTAGAAAGATTTTCGTTGATTTCTTGGATGTAATTTAAAATAGCCTTACGACCGAGTCTCTTCTCGGAGGAAGATATAAAATGAGGGGGCAGGCTCTTCCAATCTGCTTTTAGCACGTCCAGGTAGGCCGATGCTTTAGTATCTATCTCCCTCGTTTTGAGTTTGTCTGCTTTGGTAAACACAATAGCAAAAGGAATAAAGTTCTCCCCCAACCATCTCATAAAATCCAGGTCAATTTTTTGTGGTTCGTGTCGCAGATCGATTAGCAAGAATGCGGACACCAATTCTTTTCTTTTGTTGAAATAATCGACAACAAATTTCTGGAATGTTTTTTTTTGTATTTTGGAGGACCTGGCATATCCATAACCTGGGAGGTCCACCAAGTGCCAACTTTGGTTGATCAGGAAATGGTTTATCAGTTGAGTTTTACCAGGTTTGGAAGAAGTTTTGGCAAGCTTTTTTTTGTTGCACAACATGTTGATTAATGAGGACTTTCCAACATTTGATCTTCCTATAAATGCGTATTCAGGTAGCTTACTTTTAGGGCAGAGATCGACTTTGGCGTTGCTCATCACAAACTCAGCATTGGCAACTTTCATCAGTCAGATTAAATGTTGTATTTCTCCATCCAATTGTGCGTGATCTCATTGAAAAGATGAGGATGTTCCATCATTGGAGCATGACCACATTTGTCAATCCAAAACAAATCAGAATTGGGAAGCAGAGCCTTGAATTCGTCGGCAACATTGGGGGGAGTAACAGTGTCTTGTGCTCCCCAAATGATTGCAGTTCTTGTTTTCATGGACGGCAGGTCCTTGGCCATGTTGTGGCGTATAGCACTTTTGGCAATGGCTAATGTTCTGATGAGTTTGTTTCGGTTATTGACCGCCTCAAATACTTCATCAACAATTTCTTTCGTAGCGACTTTGGAGTCATAAAAAACTTCTTCACTTTTTGTTTTTATGTATTCGTAGTCCCCTCTCTTGGGATACCCATCACCCATCGCATTTTCATAAAGGCCAGAGCTGCCGGTAATGATAAGCCCCTTTACTTTTTCAGGATGAAATTTTGCATACAATAGCGCGATGTGACCTCCCAAAGAGTTGCCTAGAAGAACAACCTCCTTAAATTTTTTAAAATTCAAGAATTCGTTTAAAAATTCGGCAAGTGATTTAACTGATGAATCAATAATGGGCAAATCGTAAACTGGAAGTTCGGGAACTACGATTTTATACCCTCTGCTGGGGAAGTAATTTATCACTCCCTCAAAATTACTCAAACCACCCATCAGACCGTGCAGAATGACCACTGGCGTGCCTTCCCCTAACTCTATGTAACGATAATTGGCCTCAGTAATAATCAGTCTTTCAACCATTGAATGTAAATATCCCCAAATATATGGAATTCGCTTGTATCATTTCAATTTAATTTTTCATCCTATTTTATTAGTGGGGTGATGTGGAAAAACTTATCAACAAAGTGGTATTATGTGGTAAATAGTGGTAAAATTACGTTATATTTGATAGAAATTAATAGCTCAAAACTATGCAGCATTTTATTGGAACATATGAGTGTAAGGCTGACGTGAAGGGACGAATTATGCTTCCTGCTGCATTAAAAAAACAACTCTCAAAACACCTCAATAAAAGTTTTGTCATTAAACGGGCAGTATTTAACACTTGTTTGGAATTATATCCCCTGGATCAGTGGGAGGGTTTGATGGAGAAAGTCAATAAACTCAATCGTTTTAAGAAGAAGAACAACGATTTTATTCGCCGTTTTACAGCGGGTGTAAAATTATTAGAGGTTGATTCTACAGGACGATTGTTGATTCCAAAAGATTTAATCACACACGCAGATATTTCCAAACAGGTTGTTGTGTCATCGGTGGTCAACATTTTAGAGATCTGGGACAAAGAACAATATGAAAAAGCAATTGACGTGGCAACCACGGATTTTGCTGCATTAGCAGAGGAAGTAATGGGAGATCAAAATGAAGAAGACCTATCATAAACCTGTCATGCTTGAAGAGGCCATTCAAGGACTGAAAATAGATCCTGATGGGGTTTATGTCGACGTAACTTTTGGAGGGGGCGGCCACTCAAAAGCCATATTAGAAAACCTGTCCAAGCATGGAAGATTATTGGCTTTTGATCAAGACTTAGCTGTGGAACAGAATGCTATTCCTGACGAACGTTTTCAGTTAATCAATGGAAATTTTTCTAATTTAAAAAGGTATTTAAAATTTAATGGCGTAACTGCTGTCGACGGTATTCTTGCTGATTTCGGTGTTTCGTCACATCAGTTCGACACCGGGTCAAGGGGTTTTTCCACCCGATATTACGGCCCCTTGGACATGTGAATGAATCCGCTCAGTGCATTGAGTGCCCGTGAAGTAGTTAATCAATACATTTTTGAAGACTTAGTCCAGCTGTTTAAAGTTTATGGTGAACTTCGGATGGCAAAAAAAATAGCGAGCCTCATTGTCAGTAAAAGAGAAGCGGCTGCTTTAGAAACCACTCAGGAATTGGTGGACTTACTAAAACCCATCTTCCCAAAAAATGCTTTTAACAAGTTAATTGCTCAAGTTTTTCAAGCCATCAGGATTGAGGTCAACGCAGAATTGGATGTGATTAAATCACTTTTAGAGCAATCGGTTGACGTGCTTAATCAGGGGGGGAGAATCGTCTGTATCTCCTACCATTCTCTGGAGGATCGACTGGTAAAACTTTTTATCAGAGAAGGGAAATTTGAGGGCATGGCAGCTTCTGATTTATATGGAAATAGGCATTTGCCATTCAAAAAAGTTGGCAAATTGAGTTTACCCTCTGCCGAGGAGATAAAAGAGAACAATAGGGCGAGAAGTGGAAAACTCAGAATTGCAGAAAGGGTATGAGAAAGCTCATGTCCCTGTTGCAAATGGATTTTTTGGTCAATGACGCCGCCTATAAAAATTGGCGGATGATCCTTTTTCTCTCGGTACTATCGCTCATTATGATTGCCAGTGGTCATTTGGCCGAACGAAAGATTTTTCAAATCGCCCGACTTAATGAAGACCTTAAAAAATTGAAGAGTGAGTTCATTGAGCAACGTACAGATTTGATGAATTTAAAAATGGAAACCAAAATAATGAAGGAGTTAAGTCCACTTGGAATAGGCCCTGCAGATATGCCTCCTATAAAACTCAAAGTAAAAGAATAGTGATGGATAAAAAGAATAATACAATCATGAATCGCAGCTATTTTATAGCATTCGGGCTATTGTTGTTTTCATTTTTATTGGTTGCCAAACTATTTCACATTCAGTTTTCGGAAGGAGCGAAATACAAAGAGCTGGCATCCAAGCGAACTTTAAAAAAGGATATTATCGAGCCCAGTCGGGGAAATATATTTGCAGATGATGGCAGCATTATCGCCACCTCCATGGCTAGATACGAAATCCGTTGGGACGCAACTGTACCCTCAGATGCTTTATACCAAAAACACAAAAAATATTTGACGGCCGGATTGGCGGAGGTTTTAGACACCGAGGAAAATAGGATTGCAAACCGACTCAATCGTGCGGTTAAAGAAAAAAGCAGGTATGCACTAATCGCAAGAGACTTGAATTATTCTGAGCAAAAAATGATTAAGGCACTTCCACTTTTTAATTTGCCTTCCTACAGGGGAGGGTTGATCGTTGAACATGCGATGGTGAGGGCTCATCCGTTGGGTAAAATGGCGGAAAGGACCGTAGGGCGTGTATTTATAGAAAAGCATGGCGGATATAGAAGAGTGGGCTTGGAGGGGGCATTCAGCCAATATCTTGAAGGGGAAACTGGACAAAGACTCAAACAAAAAATTGCGGGAGGTCAGTGGAAGCCGATCAATGATGAAAATGAAAAAGAGCCGACCGAAGGTTTTGATGTGCATACCACCATCAATGTCAATATTCAAGACATTGCCCACACCGCTTTGTTAGCGCAATTGGAAAAGTTTAAGGCAGAACATGGAACCGTGGTGGTTATGGAAACCCAAACAGGAAAAATAAAAGCGATAGCCAACTTAGGCAGAACTAAGGTGAGCACTTACTATGAAACGCTCAACTATGCTGTCGGTGAAGCCCACGAGCCGGGCTCAACTTTTAAGCTAATGGCCATGGTTGCAGCTTTGGAAGATAAAGTTGTAGATGAAAATACCATGATCGCTACTGGGAAAGGCGAACTCACCTTTTTCAAAAGATTCAAAGTGAGGGATTCAAAAAAAGGAGGGTTCGGGACGATTTCTGCTGCCAAGGTTTTTGAGGTTTCTTCCAATACCGGCATGGTGAAAATAATTCATGACAATTATGGTAATACTCCCGAAAAATTTGTGAACCGATTGTACAATATGGGCATCAATAAACCCCTGGGTCTTCCAATATTGGGTGAAGGAATTCCCAAAATTATCCACCCCGATGATAAAGATCAATGGGACCGTCTCGATTTACCTTGGATGGCCTATGGCTATGGAGTCGCAATTACCCCGCTACAAACCCTTGCTTTTTATAATGCCATTGCAAATAATGGCGAAATGGTCAAGCCTCGTTTTATTGAGAAAATTGATTCCTACGGTGAAAAATTAGATCAGTCTTTCGGGAAAATTACTCTTAACCCTTCCATTTGTTCACAAGCTACCATCGACAAAGTAAAAAAAATGATGTTCAACGTAGTCGATAAAAAATGGGGCACTGCCCACAATATCAAAGACGATGTGTTGGCCATGGCTGGAAAAACAGGCACCTGCCAGTTGGATTACAATCAAAAGGGAAAAGAAATACAGTACACTGCGACATTCGTGGGATATTTCCCGGCTGAAGTACCAAAATACTCTTGCATAGTGGTCATTCACAGACCCGACAAGCAGCTGGGATACTATGGATCCACAGTGGCCGCTCCTGTTTTTAAAAAAATCGCTAAGAAAATTCACAACAACCTTCCTAAAACCATAAACATACATCCCGATCAAATCAAAAATTTATCCTCAAAAGCTTTTAATGTGGACTCTTCCGATGCGGTGATTCCCAACTTAAAAGGGTTAACCCCAATGGAGGCAATATCGGTTTTAGAACCCATGGGCCTCAAAGTTGTAATCAAAGGGAAAGGAAAAGTAAAAAAACAATCCATAAAGGCGGGAATGCGCTACCGAAATAACCAAACCATTGTATTAGAGCTGTCTTGAAAAAATTAAAAGAAATATTGTACAAAGTAGCCATCGAAGGGATTTCAGGTTCCACGGAGGTTGCTGTCACTGATATTTCCTTTGATTCCAGAAAAGTAAATAAAGGAACGATGTATGTCGCCATAAAAGGAACAAAGCACGATGGTCATGAGTACATTGATCAAGCTGTTGACTCTGGAGCGCAATCCGTCCTCTGCGAAATACTTCCCCAACAGATAAGTGCTGGAGTGGTTTACATAAAGGTGGAAGACAGCAAAGAAGCACTTGGTTGGGTGGCCGCAAATTATTTTGATAATCCTTCTCGAGAACTAACATTGATTGGAATTACGGGTACCAATGGTAAAACCTCTATCGCATTAATGCTCTACGAATTGTTTCAAACCAGCCACTCCCCATCTGGTTTGATCTCAACGGTAGCCATTCAATATGGGGAACTTTACTATTCTGCTACCCATACCACCCCAGATCCTGTTTCTATCAATCAACACCTAAGTCTTATGGTGGATTTGGGAATAGAAAATTGTTTTATGGAGGTCTCCTCTCATGGCATCCATCAAAAAAGAATATCGGGATTAGAGTTTAACGGAGCCGTATTTACCAACCTTACCCACGACCACTTGGATTATCACAAGACTTTTAAAGCCTATAGAGACACCAAAAAAATACTATTTGATTCCCTATCCAAGAACGCCTTTGCTTTGGTCAATGCAGACGATAAAAATGCAAAATTTATGCTGCAGAACTGCAAGGCAAAAACACATACCTATTCTTTGCAAAGGCTCGCAGATTTTTCGGCTCAAATAATGGAGAGTCAATTCAAAGGTATGTTGCTAAAAATTGACCAAAAAGAGGTCTGGTCTCAGCTCGTAGGTGAGTTTAATGCATATAATCTCTTAGCTGTTTTTTCGGTCGCCCAACTCTTGGGAAAAGACCCATGGGAGACTTTGAAATTGATCAGTCAGTTGCAAAGTGTAAAAGGAAGGTTTCAAACTTTTGAGAGCACGGGCAAGGTCATGATAGTGATCGATTATGCGCATACCCCCGATGCGCTAAAAAATGTTTTGATGACCATAAATAAAATCAGAACATTAAATGAAAACCTGATTACTGTTATCGGTTGTGGGGGTAATCGTGATCTGGAAAAGAGACCCATTATGGGATCTATAGCAGCCCAATATAGCTCAAAAGTATTATTTACTTCCGACAATCCTCGCGATGAAGACCCCGATCTAATAATTGAACAGATGAGCGAGGGAGTGGATCCAGTAGATTATAAAAAAATCATGCGGGTTCCCATAAGAAGAGAGGCCATCAATATAGCCTATCAAATTGCCCAAGCGGGAGACGTTGTTCTTATTGCAGGAAAGGGACACGAGAATTATCAGGAGGTAAAAGGGGAAAAGTATCCTTTCGACGATTATGAAATTGCTAAAGAAATTTTTTCAAAAACACTTTAAACAATGTTGTACTACCTGTTTGAATTTCTCGAGCAAAAGTTTCAATTACCAGGGGCTACACTGTTTCAGTTTTTAACATTTAGGGCCGCATTAGCCGTTATTATTTCTTTGGCATTTACCTTGATCTATGGAAAAATTATTATTCGATTTCTATTAAAAAAACAAATTGGAGAATCGGTAAGAGATTTGGGCTTGGCCGGTCAACGTCAAAAATCTGGAACCCCAACCATGGGGGGCATTATCATAATATTGGGTACGCTGATACCTGTTCTTTTATTGGCTAAAATTAATAATATATACATCCTCTTAATGATTTTAACTACCCTGTCCATGGGATCCATTGGGTTGATAGATGATTACATTAAAATTTTTAAGAAAGACAAAGGTGGACTCAAGGGAAGATTTAAAATATTTGGTCAACTACTATTGGGGATAATGGTGGGTGCTGTTCTTTATTTTCATCCCGACGTTAAAGTGAAGGAGGAAATCAGGACATCAGAATCACAACAGTTTACTTCAATTCAAGAGCAATTTTCTGCCGAAAAAAAATCTACACTTACCAACATTCCATTGTTTAAAGACAATGCATTCGATTATGCTGATTTATTGCGTTGGATTTCGCCAGAACTGGAAAAATACACCTGGCTTGTTTTTATCCCCATTGTTGTTTTTATCATCATGGCCGTATCCAACGGGGCAAATTTAACCGACGGAATTGATGGATTGGCTGCGGGTTCCTCAGCGATAATGGTGTTGGTCTTGGGAATTTTTGCATGGGTGTCTGGAAATTTAATTTTTTCTGATTACTTGAACATATTGTATATCCCGAATGTAGGAGAGGTCGTAATTTTTGTCGCCGCTTTCTCTGGGGCATTGATCGGTTTTTTATGGTACAACACCTATCCAGCATCCGTTTTTATGGGAGATACAGGAAGTCTTACCATCGGTGCAATTATCGCAGTGATTGCCCTTATTGTTAGAAAAGAACTTCTTATACCGTTGCTGTGTGGGATTTTCTTGATTGAGAACCTCTCAGTAATTATTCAGGTAGCCTACTTTAAGTACACTCGTAAAAAAACCGGAGTGGGAAAAAGAATTTTTAAAATGGCGCCTTTACACCATCACTACCAAAAATTGGGTCAACACGAGAGCAAGATTGCCGCCCGTTTTTGGATTATCGGAATATTGTTGGCCGTTTTGTCCATTGTAACCCTAAAAATCAGATAATGAAAGAAAAACTGGTCATTTTAGGGGCAGGTGAAAGTGGTTTAGGCACAGCGATATTGGGGGTAAAGCAAGGCTATGAGGTGTTTGTGTCCGATCATGGAAAAATTGCTGAAGCCACCAAAAAGCAACTCGATGAATTAGCGGTAGCGTGGGAGGAAAATACCCATACCCTTTCCAAAATGAATGACGCAAATTGTGTAATGAAAAGCCCTGGAATACCAAACTCAATCCCTTTGGTTGATGCATTGTCCACTCGAAACATTCCGATTGTTTCTGAAATAGAGTTTGCTTCAAAATTCACCAGAGCTACATTGATAGGCATCACGGGTACCAATGGGAAGACAACCACCGCCCTAATGACTTATGACATCCTAAAAAACGCTGGTTATGAAGTGGCCTTGGCGGGAAATATTGGAAATAGTTTTGCCAAGGAGGTCGCTGAAAATGATTATCAATTTTATGTATTAGAAATCAGCAGTTTCCAATTGGATGATATTGTGAATTTTACCCCCCATATAGGCGTCATCACCAACATAACCCCCGATCATCTGGATCGGTATAACAATGATTTTGGCCAATACCTTAAGTCCAAGCTAAGAATCAATAAAAACCAGTCGAAACGTGATGTTCTCCTCTTCAATGCAGATGATGTGGAATTGACTGAAGCGTTAGAAAAAATTGATACCAAAGTGACCCTTCATCCCTTTGGAAGGAACCTTAAATATTCCAATAACACTTATTCTGAGCAAGAACATATTGTAATTGAAAAACAAAAAAACAAAACAATGATAAATACAACAGATTTTCCTTTGTATGGGAGGCATAACCTGTTAAATGCTATGGCAGCATCAACAGTCGCTCATTTATTAGATGTTAGCAAGCACACCATTCGAGAGAGTTTACTCAATTTTAAAGGAGCACCTCACCGTTTGGAGCAGGTTTTAAAGATTCAACACATCCGATACATCAACGATTCAAAAGCGACCAATGTCAATGCAGTATATTTTGCATTGGAAAGTATGAATGCGCCCACGGTATGGATTGTCGGTGGTGTTGATAAAGGGAATAACTACGAAATGCTCTACCCTTTGGTAAGAGAAAAAGTCAGGGCCATCATATGTTTGGGCGTAGACAATCAAAAAATAATCAGTGCCTTTGAACCCTTAACAGATTTGATGCTTGAGACTCAGTCCATGAAAGAGGCTGTTTTGATTGCCAATAAAATTGCGCAAAAGAAAGACAATGTTTTACTCTCACCTGCTTGCGCGAGTTTTGATCTTTTTGAAAATTATGAGGACCGGGGCAATCAATTTAAACAGGCAGTAAGAGAACTATAATATATAACAATGAAAAATAGGTTAGACATACTTTTAGGAGACCGAGTGCTTTGGGTGGCTCTAGCACTTCTTTCCATTTTTTCATTTCTCCCTGTGTTCAGTGCCAGTTCAAACCTTACCTATGTTGTGGGGAATGGAACTCCTTGGAGTCACTTGCTCAAGCATTTTATTGTTTTGGTTTTCGGTTTTGGGTTGATGTATGTCCTTCACAAAACTCCTTATCGGTATTTTAGAGGAATCTCTATTCTTGCACTTCCTTTAATCATTTTATTATTGATTTACACCGCTAGTCAGGGGACCCTAATTGGTGGCGCCAATGCCAGTCGATGGATTAGAATTCCAATAGTAGGTTTGAGTTTTCAGACTTCCACGCTGGCTTCCATAGTGCTCTTGTCCTATGTCGCACACATAATGTCAAAGGATAATCCCAAAATCTATCGTTTAAAATCTTCGATTATAACGCTGTGGCTTCCTGTATTTATTATTGTGCTATTGATTCTTCCGGCCAATCTGTCCACCGCAATTCTGTTGTTTTCTATGGTCATCATTCTTGTTTTTTTGGGAGGATATCCACTAAAATATCTCTTTGGAATCATTGGGACAGGTTTGCTGATGGGGATGCTTTTCATACTTGTGGCCAAAGCTCTCCCTGAGTTGATTCCCAATAGGGTAGATACTTGGGTCAGTAGAATTGAAAATTTTACAAATGGAGGAAGTGGTGGTGAAAACTATCAAATTGAAAGGGCCAAAACAGCTATAGCAACTGGAGGTTTGCTGGGACTTGGTGCGGGAAAAAGTGTGATGAAAAACTTTCTCCCCCAAAGCTCGTCCGATTTTATTTATGCCATTATCGTGGAGGAGTTTGGTTTAGTTGGAGGGGCTGCTTTAATTTTATTGTATTTGATCGTATTGTTTAGAATCGTTGTTATCGCTCACAAATCTGATACTGACTATGGAAAATTACTGGTATTGGGATTGGGATTGCCGATCATCATTCAGGCATTTGTGAATATGGCCGTTGCTTTGGAAGTATTTCCAATTACGGGTCAGACCCTGCCGTTAATCAGCAGTGGTGGGACAGCGGCTTGGATGACCTGTATCGCCTTTGGAATGATACTCAGTGTAAGTGCTGGTCAAGAAAAAGAGGTCCCTACTACTCAAAATACTTATGATAAAAATGAAAACCCTTTAACCATTCTCAGTGAAACCATATAAAGTGATCTTATCGGGCGGTGGTACTGGCGGACATCTCTATCCGGCACTTGCAATTGCCAATGCTTTTAAGATACGGAATCCAAATGCTGAAATACTATTTGTAGGGGCCCTAGGGAGAATTGAAATGGAAAAAGTACCTCAGGCAGGCTATAAAATAATCGGGCTATGGATCGATGGACTGCAAAGGTCGATATCTTTAAGAAACTTAACTTTTCCCTTAAAACTCGTTTTTAGTTTATTAAAATCCATTTTTATACTCTACAAATTTAAACCAGACGTGGTGGTAGGTACAGGAGGATATGCCAGTGGCCCATTACTTTTTATGGCCAGTATATTTAAAATCCCCACGCTTATTCAAGAGCAAAATTCTTATCCAGGCATCACCAATAAACTATTGTCCAAGTTGGTAAATACCATAGCTGTAGCCTATGAGCGAATGGAGCGATTTTTTCCAGCTCACAAAATTGTAACTACCGGAAACCCCATACGAAAGACGATTGTGGAAGGGAACATCAAAAAACAGCAAGCAAAAGAATTTTTTGATCTCAAAAACAATGATTCTACGCTAGTGGTACTGGGCGGCAGTCTGGGTGCGAAAAGAATCAACGAGCTGGTTGCCACACATTTGGATTTTTTCAAGAAGCTTGGGGTGCTATTGATCTGGCAATGTGGTGCCCTGTATTATGATCAATTCAAAAAATACCAATCGGAAAAGGTAAAAATAATAGCTTTTGTCTCTGAAATGGATCATTTATATGCAGCCGCGGATATGATCATATCCCGATCAGGGGCGGCTACTTTATCCGAATTGTGTGTCGTTTCTCGACCAGTTTTGTTAATTCCCTCTCCCAATGTAACTGAAAATCATCAGTATCACAATGCCATGGCGTTAGAGCAAAAGTTAGCGGCATTGGTCATAGAGGAAAAAAATTTAGAGAAGGGTTTTAAAAAAATATTTTTAGACCTGATCGAGCCCGAAAATCAAAAAAAAATGACAAAAAATATTAAAGAACTGGCAATACCTGATGCTACTTCACGAATAGTAGATTTAACAATGGCGCTTTTGTAGATGAGTTTAAAAGAAAAAAAATATTACTTCTTGGGGATTGGAGGCATTGGTATGTCAGCATTGGCCAAGTATCTTTTTCATGAAGGATGCCAAGTGATGGGTTATGACAAAACACATACACCCCTAACCACTAAGTTAGCGGAATTGGGATTGCCCATTATTTTTGATGCTTCCATCGATGCAGTTCCCGAGCCTTTTATATCTCCTGAAACTGAGGTTATTTTCACGCCGGCAATACCCAAAGACCATCCACAGCTTCTCTTTTTCCTCGATCAAGGAAACCCGATCCAAAAAAGGGCTGCTTTATTGGGTGAAATCACAAAATCAACAATAGTTTTTGCCGTAGCAGGAACCCATGGAAAAACAACAACTGCCTCTTTTTTAACCCATTTATTTGACTACTTAAAAATGAATTTTTCAGCTTTCTTGGGTGGAATTATGAATGGTTATGAAAGCAATTTAATAAGAAAAGGAGATCAATATTCTATCGTAGAAGCGGACGAATATGATCGTTCTTTTTTAAAATTATCTCCAGACTTCGCCTGTATTACTGCTACAGATCCTGACCATTTGGATGTGTATGGTACTCCTGAAAATATCAAAGAGGCTTTTGCTCAATTCTCCAGTTTGGTATCACAAGGTGTGGTTTCTAAACGACATGTTGGATTGGGTACAACCAGTTATTCTATAGAGGAGCAGACCGATTATTCCGCACAGCAGCTTCGCCCAGAAGCGCAGGGGTATTATTTCGATTTTGAAACACCAAATCAAAAATTTAAAAATATTTATATCAGTACCATTGGCAAGCACAACCTGTCCAACGCCATAGCCGCTTTGGCCCTAATGGATGTTGCGGGTTTGCCTGTAGAAAAAGCTTTGCCCGCCTTGGCGAATTTTAAAGGAATTCAACGCCGTATGCAGCTGTTCTCAATGGGAGATAAACTAATTATGGATGATTATGCACACCATCCTGAGGAAATAAAGGTGGTTCTGGATACTGTCAAAGAATTTTATCCTTCAAAAAAAAATATGGTGATTTTTCAGCCTCACCTGTTCTCTCGTACCCAATATTTTATGACTGATTTTGCTAATATATTATCCAAATTCGATGAGATTGTTTTGATGGATATTTACCCAGCTCGCGAGCTACCGATTTCTGGGGTTACTTCCGATGTTTTATTGGAGCAAATAACCAACCCCAACAAGAGGAAAATAAAAAATGAGGCTTTCCAGGAAACAGTAATCGATGCTATGTCTGAATTGGTTTTGATTTTAGGAGCAGGAGACATTGGAAATTATATTCATGAATTAAAAAATGAGACGATAAATGCGACTTAAAAAATACTTATTTTTTGCTTTTGGTTTGACATTTACATTGTTGATGACCGCTTTTGCTCATTACAGAAATAGTTTGCGCTTAGTGGAAAATATTACTGTTGAATTTGAGGCTCAGCAATTCCAGTTTTTAAATGATTCTCTCGTTAATAAATTGTTAATACAAAAAAAAGGAGCACTTCCATGGAAGGCTAAAGATAGTTTAGATTTGATTAAGCTTGAGCATCTATTAGAAAATGATCCTTATATTAAAAACGCTGATGTTTATCATTTTCAACAGGGTGTTTTGGGGGTCAGAATTCAAGAAAAAAAAGCGATTATTAGGATACAGGGACCCAAACAATTTTTCATGGACAGTAGTGGAGATTTCTTTCCTATTTCAAAAAATTATACGCCAAAAGTACCCCTTTTCTGGGGCACTATGGAAGAAGAACAAAAGCCTGACTTATTGTTTTTGATTGATCAGTTAAATACTGATCCATTTTTGCGCAATGAATTGGCATCCATTCAATACCGATCGAACTCATTTTTTATAGGGTTGAGGTCATTTGAATTCGAAGTAGAAATTGGGCAAGTTCGTCGTTTAAGAGAGAAAATTTCAAAGCTAAAAGTTTTTTGTGCTTATCGTGAAAGTCATCCTTCGGCAACTGAATTTAGTCGAATTAATTTAAAATTTAAAAATCAAGTAGTAGGATCTTAAATCATTAATATGAAGCATTCAAATATTTCCGTAGGTCTGGACATTGGAACGACAAAAATCGTAGCCATGGTCGGGAAAAAAAATGAATTTGGGAAAGTGGATATAATGGGCATAGGTAAATCGAAGAGCCTAGGAGTTCACAGGGGTGTTGTAAACAATATCACCCAAACCATACAATCCATACAACAATCCATAGAAGAAGCCAAAGTAGTCTCTGGTCATGAAATTAGTGAAGTGGTGGTAGGAATTGCAGGTCAACATATAAGAAGTTTACAGCACAGCGATTACATCACGCGCCCCAACCCTCAGGAGGTAATATCTCAAGAAGATGTAGAGCGACTGATCCAGCAGGTGTACAAACTGGTAATGCTACCTGGAGAAGAAATAATCCATGTGCTCCCCCAGGAGTACAAGGTGGATGGACAGGCTGAAATTAAAGAACCCGTTGGGATGTATGGAGGCAGACTTGAAGCAAATTTCCATGTGGTGGTAGGACAGGTCACCTCTATCAAGAATATCGCAAGATGTGTTAAAAGCGCTGGCTTAACCATGGGTAATATTACTTTAGAGCCACTGGCATCCTCAGAAGCAGTTCTAAGTCAGGAAGAAAAAGAAGCAGGCGTTGCCTTAATTGACATCGGTGGGGGAACCACTGATCTCGCCATTTTCAAAGATGCTATCATTCGTCACACCGCGGTAATTCCATTTGGAGGAAATGTAATCACCGACGATATCAAAGAGGGGTGTTCTATTATTGAAAAACAGGCCGAACTCCTAAAGGTAAAGTTTGGCTCTGCCTGGCCTGGAGAAAATCGGGATTCTGAAATTGTTTCTATCCCAGGATTGAGAGGAGGAGAACCCAAAGAAATTTCCTTAAAAACCCTGTCGAAAATCATCAATGCTAGGGTGGTAGAAATAATGGAACAAGTTTATTTGGAAATCAAAAACTATGGCCACGACGACCAAAAGAAAAAACTTATTGGTGGGGTAGTTTTGACGGGTGGGGGAAGTCAGTTAAAACACCTAAAACAGTTAGTGGAGTATATGACTGGAATGGATACCCGCATTGGGTATCCGAGTGAACACCTAGCCGGAGACACCAACAAATCAGAAACGAGCCCGATTCTTGCAACAGCCGTTGGACTATTGATGAACGCATTGGACCAGCAAGAAAAAAATACCCCCAAAGAAAAGGAACTCTCAGCAACCGAATCCACTGAAGGGGATTTGGATGAGACGGAAGTCCCCGAGATCCAACTGAGCTCCATATCCGACAAAAGGAAAACCATTATGGAACGTTGGGTAGAGAAATTGAAAGAATTCTTAGATAACGCATAAAAACATTAGAATGGAATCTGAATTGGACAATAATTTTAGTTTTGATTTACCCAAAAACAAGAGCAATGTCATTAAAGTCATCGGCGTAGGTGGAGGTGGAAGTAACGCAATAAACTACATGTTTCAGCAAGGCATTAAGGGGGTTGATTTTGTGATTAGTAATACTGATGCGCAAGCACTTAACGAAAGTGCTGTTCCCATCAAAATACAATTGGGTGCGACGCTGACAGAGGGATTGGGCGCAGGAGCCAACCCAGAAGTAGGCGCATTGGCAGCAGAGGAAAGCTTGGATGACATCAAAACCCTGCTCAACACCCAAACCAAAATGGTCTTTATCACTGCCGGAATGGGGGGTGGAACAGGAACAGGAGCCGCTCCGATAATTGCCAAAATGGCCAAAGAGATGGATATTCTTACGGTTGGAATTGTGACAATGCCATTTCAATTTGAAGGAAAATTACGATTAGAACAGGCCGAAAAAGGGTTGGAAAAATTTAAAAAAACTGTGGATGCGCTGATTGTCATCAACAACAATAAGCTGAGAGAAGTTTATGGGAATCTGGGCTTTAAAGCAGGTTTTTCAAAAGCAGATGAAGTACTTGCTACCGCAGCGAGAGGTATCGCAGAAGTCATTACGCACCACTACCGCCAGAACATAGATTTAAAAGACGCCAAAACCGTTCTAAAAGACAGTGGTACCGCCATTATGGGGTCGGGGAGTGCGAGTGGAACCAGCCGTGCCCAAGATGCTATCATCAATGCTTTGGATTCTCCATTGTTGAATGATAATAAAATCAAAGGTTGTAAAAATGTATTGTTACTGATTGTTTCTGGAATCGAAGAAATTACGATTGATGAAATAGGAGAAATCAATGACTTTATCCAAACGGAGGCTGGAAACAATACGAATATAATCATGGGTGTCGGAGAAGACCCAGAACTGGGAAGTTCAATTTCTGTTACCATAATCGCAACGGGCTTTGGTATCGAACAGCAACACCATATCGTCAATACAGAAGCAAAAAAGATTATTCATACCCTAGAAGAAGATCAAACGCTTGAGCACGAGCTTATGGAAGCTGATCCAACTCCATCCAATGAAGTGATACACACTTCCATTAAGGAAGATTATGAGGCCCCGCTTGCCCAGGTTTCAAATGAAGAAAAAGACGCTGTTGTTCCTGCGATTGAGGAAGTATACACTCAAGAAAATGAGGCAGCTGATGAAGGAGTTCCTTCGCTTTCGGAAAAGGAATTACTTTCGATAGCTGTAGTCGCAGAAACAGTGGTCACAGACAAACTGACCCCCGAATCTGTGGGAGAGGAATTGGACTACAGCTCCGAAGAAATAAAAGAGATGGATGTTATTTATGAGCTTTTACAAATGGCACCCCTCACAGAAGAAAGTCCGATTCCAAACGGGGAAGTGGAAAAAGAGTTTATTATCAACGACTTGGGGTCAGACATTTTAGATTTGAATGTTGTTGACTCTGAGGCCATAGTATCGGAGGAGGAAAATCAATTTACTTTCGATTTTGGAATGCCCATTTCAGAAACAGAAGAATCTCCCTCCGAAAAAATTATTCATCCCCTTTCTGAAGAAAAAGTGGATGAGCTTATTCAGGAGGATGCTGCCATAAACGAAGCTTTGGATTTTAAATTTGAGGCGGTAGAAAAACAAGAGAAGAGCAGTCCCTCGGAGTTGGGGGATATATTAATCGATTCAACCCCAGATACGCCTTTCGAAAAAACCATCAGTGAGGCTAATTTTGAAGAAAACGAAAAGCGGAAAGAGCACTTAAAAAAATTTAATCATGCCTTTAAAAATAGCATGAATAAAATTGACGAATTTGAGAAGCAACCCGCCTACAAGAGAATGGGGGTTGACATTGAAGAATTCGATTCACCAGCATCTGATGATTCGAGAATGTCTGTTGAGAATGATGATAATGATGAGATAAAGCTGCGATCCAATAACTCTTTTTTACACGATAACGTAGACTAATTATGAATTTAGAATCAAAAATTACAAGTGCTTTAAAAGATGCAATGAGAAACAAAGATCAGGACTCACTTGTAGCACTTCGTGCAATAAAATCTGCAATTATATTGCACAAAACTCAAAGATCTTCATCCGATAAACTATCCAAAGAAGACGAAATGAAAATTCTTCAAAAGCTAGTTAAGCAAAGAAAAGAAAGTGCTGATATTTATTTAAAACAAAACAGAAATGATCTAGCCGAACCTGAACTAAGTGAAGCAAAAGTTATTAAGCAATTTCTACCAAAATCTCTTTCTGAAGATCAGGTAAAAGAAATAGTCAAATCTATTGTTGATGAAATACGTGCAGAGGGTATGAAAGATATGGGAAAGGTAATGGGATTATCAACAAAAAAACTAATGGGAAGGGCTGATGGAAAGATGATATCAACAATTGTAAGAGAATTTTTATCATGAAAAAAGGCTCAGTAGTTCAACTGGATAGAATATCAGATTTCGGCTCTGAGGGTTGGGGGTTCGAATCCTCCCTGGGCC
>PBCE01000050.1 GCA_002716845.1 Flavobacteriaceae bacterium
AGTGACCTGGCTGGGGCTCGAACCCAGGACCCTCTCCTTAAAAGGGAGATGCTCTACCAACTGAGCTACCAGGTCTAAAGATAACTGTGACTTGGCTGGGGCTCGAACCCAGGACCCTCTCCTTAAAAGGGAGATGCTCTACCAACTGAGCTACCAAGTCTTTTTTTGATCTGCAAATATAATATCAATTATTTATTTTTTAGCTTCAATTGTTATAAATTTGAATACAATTGAAATCCCTTCATACGTAATGAATTCCCTTATTTTAATGGGTTATATGGGTTGCGGAAAGTCGGCCTTAGGCAAACAATTGGCGCAGATGAACAAGCGCTCTTTTGTTGACCTTGATCGGTATATAGAGCAACATGAAAACACCAGTATTTCAAAACTTTTTGAATCGGAAGGGGAACTTTATTTTAGAAAGAAAGAACGGTTATATTTGGAAAAACTTTTGTCCTCAGATAATAATACCTTTATTGCTCTGGGAGGCGGGACCCCTTGTTATTTTGACAACATAGACTTTCTAAATCAAAATAAAAGTGGGGTTACATGTTATTTAAAAACAACACCAAAAATTTTAGCAAAACGTCTTTTTAAGGAAAAGGACCACAGACCCATGATTGCGCATCTAAATACACAACAGGATTTAGAAGAGTTTATTGCCAAACATCTTTTTGAAAGAATTCCTTATTATACTAAGGCGCAACACCACCTGAGTACTGATGACGCTACTGTGGATGAGCTCTCCCAAAAGGTTCAAAGCTTTTTAACTTAAGTAGACCCCTTCATCAGCGCCAAAAACCACTTCGATGCGTTCTTTAATGGATGTGGAGAGCGAAATACCCTTAAAGTCTCCTTTTACTGGATAGTTTTTGTGGTTTCTGTTGACCAACACAGCGGTCTGTAGTTTTTTGACTTCCGTTCCCAAAAAATGAGAAACAGCGTAAATTAGTGTACTACCTGTATTCAATACATCGTCTATGACCACGACTGACTTATTTTTGCAGGCTGCCAAATCACTCGATAAGGTAATTTTTTCTCTGGGATTTTCTTTCTGAATTTTTACCTCCATAAAAACAACTTCCAAATCACTTATTTTTTTTAATTCTTTTAAAATCCTTTTGCCAAGAATTAACCCATTATCTGCGATACCCGCCAAAACCAATTGTTTTTCCTCATAATGATTTTCATAAATCTGAAAAGCAATTCTTTTAACGGTTTTTTGGATGTCGTAGGCATCCATTATTTTACTCTTGGAATCAGCCACTTTGTTTAACATTACTTTCTCGAAATATAGGAATTGAATTTCATTTTATTCCACTAAAAGAAAAATTTCCTATTCCTCTCCAAAATAATCGTCCATATCCCTTCTGTCTTTTTTTGTTGGCCTACCCGTTCCCTTTTCTCTTTGAAGTCCCTTTGAATTGGATTTAAAATCTCTATTATTAAAGGGTTCGGGAGGAGTAGTATTTTCACGGTATATGTCTACTACCTTTGCACCCAGCCGGCTCTTGGGAATGTCCCGAACCCGAAGTTCATGCCACATCTTATTTTTTCGCACTTTCACCTGGTCTCCAATTAGTACTTCGCGAGATGGTTTAACGATTTGATCTCCAAACCTAACATGACCTTGTTTACAGGCCAAGCTCGCTTGATTTCTCGATTTATAGTATCTCAGACACCAAAGATATTGATCAATACGCATTGTTAAAGTTCAATGTTTTACAATACAAAAATAAAGTAAAATTGTATCTTACACTCCAATTTTTATCCATGAGATTCACAAGTTTCTGTACTCCTTTTTTACTGTGTTTAACAATCATTATTAATTGTACGAAAGATGCCGGGCCAGAACCTGCCAGAGAAATGCAGTTACAAACCGTTGACGACGATCTTGCTTTAAAAAATTACCTGCAGTCCCATTTCTACAATTACGAGGATTTTGAGGCTGAACCCGACAACCATAAGATCCAAATCGATATAGATACCATTGCTAATCAAAACAGTGATAAAACCCCACTATGGGATCAAGTTCAAGAAAAATCAATTCTGATTAAAGACAGACAAAACAACGAATTTACCGCTAAATTATACTTTGTAATTACCAAAACAGGGGTAGGAGAGAAACCCAGTAATGTAGATTCTACCTTCGTTACTTATCAAGGAAAACTGCTTACCAATCAAGTTTTTGATCAACGGGATACCCCCATGTGGTTTGATTTAGCAACAGGAGTAATTCGTGGTTTTAAAGAGTTTTTACCAGAGTTAAATGCTGGAGATCATACGGTGAATATCGACGGGACCTATGACCTTGATCACTATGGTCAAGGTATTTTTTTCATCCCTTCTTCTCTAGGATATTTTGACAGGAATTTACTTTCTATCCCTAAATATTCCCCTTTAATTTTTTCAGTAGCACTCCACAAAGTAAATGCTGCAGATCACGATAACGATGGGGTATTGTCCAGAGACGAAGATCCTGATGGTGATGGGGACCCACTCAACGACGATACGGATCAAGACAGGAATGTTAACTTTTTAGATACCGACGACGACAACGATGGTACACCTACCAGAGAAGAATATGATCGAGACAAAGACGGCGAAGCCGATGATGATGACAACGACGGCACCCCCGATTACCTTGATTCCGATAGCGATTAATTTAACTTTAAAGAAATCCCCAACACAAATTGATTGGGTCGAGAGTTGACTTGGCCTTGCAACGGAATCCCAGCTTGTGAAACAATTTGAACTTCCTCGTCGGACAAACCTTTTTCATAGCGAAGATCGATGCCCAGAGCACCCAGTTGTAAACGGGTTCCAAAATGCAAACCCAAATTGGTTTTGTTTTCGAGATTGGCAAAGTCGAGTTCAGCGCTTTTTTGTGATAAATTAAAATAGGCAGTAGGGCCAATAAAGATACTCAATGGACCGATGGCAGTTATGCCCAAAGACAAAGGAAGCTCAATTCTCGAATTGTCAATCGTGTTTCCGTCATACATACTACTGACCCGGGTATATTGTAATTCGGGTCTCAGATAAAAAATTAAAAAATCGACCTTGGCATAAAGTCCAAAATGATAACCAGTTTTTTTACCTAAATCGACATTTTTAACAAACTGCTCCCCGGTTAATTGAATGGAACCAGCACGGTTAAAATTCAGTCCGCCTTGGATTCCATAATCAATTTGGGAAAAAGATAGCTGCGCAATAAATAAAATAATTAAGATCTGGGTTTGTTTCATGTTATAATGAAGTGCTTATTTTCTTTTCATTACTTTTTTAACAGCATTGATTATCGCATTTTTATTCAATCCGTATTTTTCCATCAATTGAGCGGGTGTGCCAGATTCCCCAAAAGTATCCTGGGTAGCAACAAACTCCTGAGGCGCTGGGGCTGTCCTTGCCAATGCTCCTGCCACACTTTCCCCCAATCCACCAAAGTAGTTGTGCTCCTCTGCAGTGACCACGCATTTTGTTTTTTCAATAGAATTGGTCAGTAAATCCTCATCCAAGGGTTTTATGGTGTGAATGTTGATGACTTCAGCAGAAATACCCTCGATTTCTAATGTTTCTGCTGCCAATAATGCCTCCCAAACTAGGTGCCCTGTGGCTACAATGGTGACATCATTTCCTGGATTCAATACGATACCTTTACCTATTTCAAAAGGAATATCATCTGTGATAAAATTCGCAACTTTTGGACGTCCAAACCGGAGATATACAGGACCCTGATAGTCAGCAATGGCCACAGTAGCAGCTTTGGTTTGATTGAAATCACAGGGATTGATAACGGTCATACCGGGTAACATTTTCATCAAACCAATATCCTCTAAAATTTGATGTGTGGCCCCGTCTTCCCCTAGCGTAATACCGGCATGAGAGGCACATATTTTTACGTTTTTTCCTGAGTAGGCAATGGATTGACGTATTTGGTCATAGACCCTTCCGGTAGAAAAATTGGCAAAAGTTCCCGTGAAGGGAATCTTCCCACCAATGGTTAAGCCAGCGGCTATACCCATCATATTGGCCTCAGCAATCCCAACCTGTATAAATCTATCAGGGTTTTCATCGATAAAGTCTTGCATTTTTAAAGACCCCACCAGGTCGGCACAAAGGGCAATTACATTGGGGTTGGTTCTCCCTAACTCGGTCAGGCCTGCTCCAAATCCAGAACGGGTGTCTACTTTACATTGATCCGTATATTTTTTCATATGGTTAGTGGTGTTACTAATTAATAGTCACCTAATGTTTCAGGATTTTGTGATAATGCTATTTCTAACTGCTCGTCATTGGGAGCTTTTCCGTGCCATGCATGGGTATGCATCATATAATCCACTCCATTCCCCATCTCAGTATGCATTATAATCACTATGGGTTTTCCCTTCCCAGTCTGGGTTCGCGCCGCTGATAAGGCTTCAATGACCGCTATCAGGTCATTTCCATTTTCAAGGAGAACTACCTCCCAGCCGAAAGCTTCAAATTTTACAGCGATATCTCCCATTGGAAGTACATCATCTGTCTTTCCATCAATTTGTTTCCCATTAAGGTCAACCGTAGCAATCAGATTGTCTACTTTTTTTCCAGCGGCAAACATAATGGCTTCCCAGTTTTGACCTTCTTGCAATTCACCATCCCCTATCAGGACATAAACGATGTGTTCGTCATGGTTTAATTTTTTGGAAATCGCAGCACCGATCGCCACCGACAAACCTTGACCTAAGGATCCCGAAGCTACACGGATTCCTGGAAGTCCTTCATGTGTTGTGGGATGACCTTGTAGTCGAGAATCTATCAATCGAAAAGTACTGAGTTCCTTTACAGGAAAGTATCCTTTTCGGGCCAATACACTGTAAAATACAGGGGATATATGTCCGTTGGATAGAAAAAATAAATCTTCCTCTTTCCCATTCATCTCGAAGTCCGTTTTGAGTTCCAATATTTCGTAGTAGAGGGCAATAAAAAACTCTGCACATCCAAGAGATCCCCCTGGATGCCCAGAGTTTACCTTGTGAACCATTCTTAAAATATCCCTTCTTACTTGAGAGACCACGGTTTCCAAAAAGTTATAATCTGGCATTGTGATATATTTTCAGGGCAAAAGTAAGCTTTCGCGCCTAAGCTACAAAGCAGTGATAATCATTTTGTTCAAGAATTAATCAACTGACGTGTTTTAATCAGCATATTATTACGGATATAGGGTCCATCGGCTTATATTTGCAGCCACCACAGGTATGGAATTCAAACTCACTCATAGAGACCCTTCTTCCTCAGCAAGAGCAGCCACATTAGCTACCGATCACGGGGACATTGAAACTCCTATTTTTATGCCGGTAGGAACGGCAGCTACCGTAAAAGGAGTCCACCAGAGGGAGTTAAAAAAAGACATTAAGCCAGACATCATTTTGGGAAACACCTACCACCTTTTCCTCAGGCCTGGGACATCAATCCTAGAAAAAGTAGGGGGGCTACATCGGTTTATGAATTGGTCGGGCCCTATACTCTCAGATTCTGGAGGATATCAGGTCTATTCACTGTCCGACAAGAGAAAAATCAAAGAAGAGGGCGTAACCTTTAAGTCACACATCGACGGTTCCAAACATTTTTTTTCCCCTGAAAGGGCCATCCAAATACAGCGAAAGATTGGTGGAGATATCATCATGGCATTCGACGAATGCACTCCCTATCCCTGTGATTATATTTATGCCAAGCAATCGATGCACATGACACACAGGTGGCTGGATCGCTGCCTGGAATTTCACAACAATACCCTTTTTGAGTACGATTACAATCAATTTCTTTTCCCCATAGTGCAGGGGAGTATTTACACAGAGCTCCGCAAAGAATCAGCCGACTTCATTGCAAGTAAAGATGCTCCTGGAAACGCTATAGGGGGGCTCTCGGTTGGAGAGCCCGCAGAAGAAATGTATGCCATGACCGAAACGGTTTGTGAGCGTTTACCGCATGATAAACCCAGATATCTTATGGGGGTTGGAACTCCCATCAACCTGTTGGAAAATATTGCACTGGGGATAGACATGTTTGACTGTGTGATGCCTACAAGGAATGCGCGAAATGGGATGTTGTTTACCGCAAACGGAACCATTAACATTAAAAATAAAAAATGGGAAAATGATTTTTCGCCCATTGACCCCGCCAACTACTGTTATGTTGACACTGACTACTCCAAGGCCTATCTGCGCCATCTCTTTACCGTAAATGAAATGTTAGGCAAACAAATAGCCACCCTGCACAACCTCAGCTTCTATCTGTGGTTGGTTAGAGCGGCCAGAAAGCATATCTTAGCAGGAGACTTTGTCGCTTGGAAAAACCAAATGTGTCGTCAAATGGACAATCGAATCTAGATGAAAATCATAGATTGGTACATTATCAATAAATACCTGGCCACCTTTATGGTGATGATCGGCCTGTTTATTCCCATCGGAGTTATGATAGATATGGCCGAGAAGATAGATAAGATTAAGGAAAATGAGGTTCCCACCAAAGCCATAATCAGCTATTACATTGACTTTACCTGGTATTTTGGGAATTTGTTATTCCCCATATTTCTTTTTTTGGCCGTGATTTGGTTTACCTCCAAACTGGCCACTAACACTGAGGTTATCGCCCTGCTGAGTTCTGGGATTTCTTTCACTAGATTTTTAAGACCCTTTATGATCTCTGCTGGGATGATTGCACTTTTTTCATTTTTGTCGGGAATGTTTATCGTTCCCAAATCAAACGCCAACTACAACCAATTCATCTACAAATACATCAACAAAAAAAGCGAGCGCCAAACCAAAAACCTGTACAAACAGATCAGCCCCAAGGAATTCATATACGTTAGTTCTTATGATCCCATTCGTAGAACAGCCAACAACTTCACTTTGGAACACTTTGAGGGGAACAACATGACATTTAAGATTCAGGCCAATAACATTCGTTGGGTACAAAGGGACAGTATTTTTCGCCTGTCTGCTTTTACCAAAAGAACTTTTCGAGATGATCAAGAAATATTCAGGCGTCAAAGCCGTTTAGACACTATTTTTGATTTTAAAATAGACGATTTGGCACCCGTCAACTATAAAGCAGAAACCTTGACCTTTACTCCGCTCAATGAGTTCATTCAGAAAGAACGCGAAGGCGGCTCTGTTATGATCAACAGCCATTTACTGGTGCGCCACAAACGATGGAGTTTGCCGCTTTCCTCTTTTGTCTTAACCATGATTGGTGTTTCCGTTGCTTCCTTTAAAAGAAGAGGAGGCATGGGGGTCAATCTGGCATTTGGAATATCTTTGGGCTTTCTGTTTATATTTTTCGATAAAATCTTTTCTGTTTTGGTAAATAAATCAAATTTCTCTCCTTTGCTGGGAGCGTGGTTACCCATTTTTATTTTTGGCTTATTTGCGATCTTTCTACTAAGAAGGGCCAGAAGGTAAGCCCAATTTAATCTCAATTTTTTATCGTTGATCCACCAATAATTATAAATTTACATTACTAAATTGATTCAATGGAATTTTTAGACTTTGAACTCCCCATAAAAGAACTTCAAGACCAAATTGCTAAATGCAAGGCCATAGGAAACGAGAGTAGTGTCGATGTAACCGAAATTTGCGAAAACCTCTCCGAAAAATTAAAATTAACTAAGAGTGAAATATACGGTAAACTGACTGCTTGGCAGAAGGTTCAATTATCGCGTCACCCTTCCCGACCCTATGCATTGGATTATATCCATGCCCTTTGTGGAGATTCTTTTTTGGAATTACACGGAGATAGAAATTTTGCTGATGACAAAGCCATGATCGGAGGTTTAGGTAAAATCAAAGATCAAACTTTTATGTTTATCGGTACCCAAAAGGGATACAATACCAAAACCCGTCAATACCGAAACTTTGGAATGGCAAAACCTGAAGGTTACCGCAAGGCACTTCGCCTAATGAAAACTGCTGAAAAATTTAGTATTCCCATCGTGTCACTCATCGACACCCCAGGTGCATATCCTGGAATGGGTGCTGAGGAGCGCGGGCAGGGCCAAGCCATAGCCAATAATATCTATCAAATGTTGTCTTTAAAAACCCCCATTATCGTAATGATTATTGGAGAAGGTGCCTCGGGAGGTGCGCTTGGAATAGGGGTAGGTGACCTCATTTATATGTTAGAAAACACCTGGTATTCGGTGATCTCTCCTGAATCTTGCTCTTCAATTTTGTGGAGGAGTTGGGAATATAAAGAAACAGCGGCAGAGGCCCTTAAGCTAACTGCCGATGATATGCTCCAGTCTAAGTTGATCGACAAAATTGTTAAAGAACCGCTTGGTGGAGCCCATTTCGACCGGGATCAAGTGTTTAAATCCGTAAACAAGCAAATTCTCGATGCTTTCAGAAAATTGGATAAATTAGACCACGATCAATTGGTGCAGCTCAGAAGAGAGAAATTTTCCAAAATGGGTACCTTCCAAGAATAGATATTGCTTAATTTTTTGTTTTGTTAACAAATTTTCTATTTTATCAACATTCATTTTGTTTACCCCTGTAAGATAAGTACTTCGAAATTGATCATACATATCTAAATAAAGCATTTACTTTAGCCAACATGGAAAAAAGCAAGCCCATTCAATCATCAAAACAGTCTACTGGGACGGTAATCAGCCTTCAGCAGGGCAAACTACCACCACAAGCCCTTGAATTAGAGGAAGCTGTATTGGGCGCGATGCTGATAGACAAAAAAGGAGTAGATGAAGTGATTGACCTTTTGGAGGCTGAAGCTTTTTACAAAACTGCCCATCAAAGTATTTTTGAATCCATTTTAAATCTCTTCCAAAATTCACAGCCTATAGATTTACTAACCGTGTCGGCTGATCTCAGGAAAAATGGAAAATTAGAAAGCATAGGCGGAGATTATTATTTGGTGCAATTGACCCAAAAAGTTGCAACCTCAGCACACATTGAATTTCATGCCCGAATTATCCTACAAAAATACATTCAGCGCAGTCTCATTCGAATTTCTAATGAAATAATAGAAACATCATACAAAGAGTCCGTAGACGTTTTTGATCTTCTGGACGAAGCAGAATCCAAATTGTATGATGTGGCACAAGGAAACATCAAAAAGTCTTCCGATACTGCCCAAAATCTGGTCATGCTGGCCAAGAAAAAAATTGAAGAAATTGCCAACAAAGAAGGATTGAGCGGTGTGGCCACTGGTTTCGAAAAATTGGACCTCCTCACTTCCGGCTGGCAACCCAGTGACCTCATCATCATCGCTGCCCGTCCCGGTATGGGGAAAACAGCTTTGACCCTTTCAATGGCCCGATATATCTCTGTAGCCCACGAAACACCTGTTGCTTTTTTCTCTTTAGAGATGTCCTCTGTGCAATTGATCACCCGTTTGATCTCTGCTGAAACTGGTCTCTCTTCCGAAAAACTCAGAACGGGGAAATTAGCCAGTCACGAGTGGAAACAACTCAATGTAAAGGTTGGGGATTTGGAAAAAGCCCCCCTTTTTATCGATGATACCCCTGCATTATCGATTTTTGATCTCAGGGCCAAAGCCAGAAGATTGGCTTCACAACACGGCATTAAATTGATCATTGTAGACTACCTCCAATTGATGACCGCTGGAAACAATAGTAAAGCTGGTAATCGAGAACAAGAAATTTCAACCATTTCTCGCAACCTAAAATCTTTGGCAAAGGAATTGGACATTCCTGTTATTGCACTGTCACAGCTTTCTCGGGCAGTAGAAACACGTGGGGGAACCAAAAGACCAATGTTGTCCGACTTAAGAGAATCCGGTGCAATTGAGCAGGATGCCGATATCGTATCGTTTATTTATCGACCTGAGTATTACAGCATCGATGAATGGGACGATGAAGAACACAGTTCCTCCGTAGGTCAAGCAGAATTTATTGTTGCCAAACACCGAAATGGTGGATTGGACAACATCAGAATGAAATTTATCGGTCACTTGGGTAAATTTGAAGATTTACAGTCCGATGACAATCCCTTTGAGTACCAATCCAAAATGAATGAAGGGGGTTCAGATAATCCCCCTAGCCCATTATTGCCAAATCCCAATGATGCTTTTGATCTTCCTCCTTCTGACGCAGGCGATGATATCCCTTTCTAAAGCGGAATTCCCTTTTCTTTTAGGTCTCGCGCCAAATCATCAGAGTTTTTAAAAAGTATGCTTTGTATTCCTAATGCTGAGCTTGCTTCAATATTCCTATGATTATCGTCTATAAAGGCGGTTTCAGCGGCTTTAAATCCATAGCGATCGAGTACCAAATGATATATTTCAGGAAATGGTTTTCTCATTTTTTCGGTTCCCGACACCACAATCCCTTCAAAAAGATGTAAAAACTCAAATCGCGCTAATGCCACTGGAAAGGTCTCCGCACTCCAATTCGTCAATGCAATGACTCTGTAATTGGGGTCAGCGATGAGTTTATGCAACACATTAACAGTACCTTCAATAGCGTTTCCCAGCATTTCCTCCCATCGGCCGTAATACATTCTGATCCACTCCTCATATTGAGGAAACATTTTTACCCGGTCTTCCGTAGCTTGCTGAAGTGGATAGCCAGCATCTTGATTTTCGTTCCAGGCCATGGTACAGATTTCGTCAAAAAACCATTGCATTTTTTTTTGGTCTCCATCAAAAACTTCCAAGTATACATAGGCAGGGTTCCAATCGATTAGTACACCTCCTAAATCGAAAATGATATTTTTAATTGTGTTCATAAGCAGTTTAGTTTTTTTGTCCTGTCAACATCAAATAGCTTTTTAGAAATGGGTCGATCCCACCATTCAACACACCGTCTACATCGTTTGATTCTGTTTGAGTTCTCACGTCTTTCACCAGCTTATAGGGATGCATCACGTAATTTCTGATTTGGGAACCCCATTCAATTTTCTTTTTGGAAGCCTCAATTTCATCTCGCGCTGACAGCTTTTTTTGTAGTTCTATTTCGTAGAGTTGTGATTTTAGCAATTGCATGGCTTTATTTTTATTCTCCAATTGAGAACGTGTTTCAGAGTTTTCGATCATTATGCCCGTAGGATGGTGTCTCAAACGGACCGCGGTTTCTACCTTGTTGACATTTTGTCCTCCTGCACCGCTGGCGCGCATGGTTTCCCAAGTGACATCAGCAGGGTTTACAATAATTTCAATACTGTTGTCCACCAATGGATATGCATATACAGAAGCAAAAGAAGTATGCCGCTTGGCATTACTATCGAATGGGGAAATCCGCACCAAACGATGCACCCCATTCTCTCCCTTAAGCCAACCAAAACCAAATTCACCGTTGATTTCTATTGTAACTGTTTTTATTCCTACAACATCTCCAGATTGATGGTTGAGTTCTCTGACCTTAAATTTATTTTTTTCCGCCCACATCAGGTACATTCGCAGCAACATCTGTGCCCAGTCGCAGCTTTCGGTTCCCCCAGCTCCCGCAGTTATCTGTAATACAGCACTCAAAGGATCGCCCTCGTCGGAAAGCATGTTGCGGAATTCAATGTCCTCCATCAGGCGTTGGGTTTGATCAAAATGTGCCGCTACCTCCGCTTCAGTTATTTCTCCAGCCTTTAGAAATTCGATTAAAACCGATAAATCGTCTCTATGTTGCTTTACTTTCTCATAATCTTCCACCCATTTTTTTAGGCTTCTGATTTCGCGCATCAGCAACTCCGCCTTGTTTGCATCCTCCCAAAAATCTGGGGCTAAGGTTTTTTCTTCTAAATTGGTGATTTCTATTTTTTTGGTATCAATGTCAAAGATACCTCCTTAACGCATCCAGGCGATCTTTGAGATTTTTTTCTTTTTCAGAAGAAATCATAGTTGTTATATAAATTCCACGTAAAAATAGTCTTAAATTTTAAATCAAAAGAATTATTTTACAATAACTAAACATGAAAAAACCTACTTTTTATGATCATTTAAAAATCCAATCTCAGTTTTTTTTCATTTATTTATTTCATCACCCTGCTGATGGGGTGTAATTCAAACCAAAGAGCAATGTCAACCTCAAACCTAAATCCGCCCATTGCGGATCAAATTCCCAAACAACATAAAATTCACAACCACATCCGTTTAGATCCCTATTATTGGCTCAACGATCAAGAAAACCCTGAGGTGATTGATTATTTGGAACGTGAGAACGATTATTATCAAAAAATGACCGCTAACACCCAACCACTTCAAAAGGAGCTCTATCAAGAAATGCGCGCGCGCATTAAAGAAGATGACATTTCTGTGCCTTATTTTTATAATGACTATTGGTACATTACCAAATTTGAGGAGGGCCAATCGTACCCTATATACGTCAGAAAAAAACAGGTGCTTACCTCAGCTGAGGAACTCTTATTCGATTGTAATAAAATGGCGGAAGGACACGATTATTTCCATTTGGTAGGCATTACTGTAAGTCCCGATAACACCAAAGTAGCTTATGGGGTTGATCTGGTCTCTCGAAGGCAGTACACCCTGAAAGTAAAAGACCTTAGAACAGGTGAGCTTTTACATACAAATATCGAAAACACTACCGGTGGGAGCGTATGGGCTGCAGATAACAGTACCCTTTTCTACAATCAAAAAAATCCCCAAACTCTCCGATCAGAGGCGGTCTATAGACACAATATAAACGCTCCAGACCAGGAGAATGTTTTGATTTATGAGGAAGCTGACGAAACCTATTCTGTTTATGTGAGAACATCAAAATCAAGGAAATATATTTTTATATCATCCCAAAGCACAACCACAAGCGAGCATCGATTTATTTCCTCCGATTTGCCTACTAAGAAATTCAAAATTATTCAGCCGCGAACCAAAGGATTAGAATACGACGTAGAACACTTTGGTGACCATTTCTACTTGCACACGAATCACAACCAGGCCTCCAATTTTAAAATAATGCGGACTCCCGTCAGTCAAACTAAGCTCACTTTCTGGGAGCCGCTGCTGGACCATCGGGAGGAGGTTCTGATCGAAGATTTTGAATTGTTTGATAAGTACTGGGTAGTCAACGAAAGGGCAAATGGTTTGTCTCGTTTAAGGGTAATGCGCTGGGATCTATCGGAAGACTATTACCTAACCGTGGAAGAAGAAACCTACGCGCTTTATATTTCGTATAATCCCGAGTTCACTACTACCAAGCTCCGATATGTATATAACTCCATGACAACCCCCACATCTGTAATTGAATTGGACTTGGCATCCCAACAAAAAAAAGTGTTGAAGACCCAAGAGGTTTTAGGAGGTTATTTTAGTCCTCAAAATTACATTTCAAAGCGATTGTGGGCAACGGGGTGGGATGGGACACAAATCCCCATTTCAATGGTACGCCATAAAGACACTCCTCTAAGTGAAGATACCCCTTTGCTGCTCTATGCCTATGGTTCCTATGGTCACACCATTGATCCTTCTTTCTCATCTACCCGATTGAGTTTACTGGATAGGGGATTTGTTTTTGCCATAGCCCACGTGAGAGGAGGAGAATATTTGGGAAGGAAATGGTATGAGTCGGGAAAACTCTTGGATAAAAAAAACACCTTTTATGATTTTATCGATTGCTCAAAGTTTTTGATAGAAAAGAAATACACTGCTCCAGGAAAGCTCTATGCCAACGGTGGTTCTGCAGGAGGGCTACTTATGGGTGCCATCATCAATATGGCACCTGAATTATACCATGGTGTGGTGGCCGACGTTCCTTTTGTGGATGTGGTGACCACCATGTTGGACGATTCCATTCCTTTGACCACCTCTGAATACGACGAATGGGGCAATCCCAATACCCTAGAATACTATGAATACATGCTTTCCTATTCTCCCTACGATCAGGTAAAAGTCCAAGATTATCCTAACTTATTGGTTACCTCGGGTTTGCACGATTCTCAGGTTCAGTATTTTGAACCCACCAAGTGGGTAGCACGCCTGCGAGAGAAAAAAACAGATCAAAACCTTTTGTTTTTAGACACCAATATGAAGGCGGGACACAGCGGTTCCTCGGGAAGATTTGACATTTTAAAAGAATTGGCCAAGAAATTTGCTTTTATAATTTACTTAGAAGAGAAATAGTCTTTAAAAAAAGTGTTAATTTTACAATGTTAATGCATAAAATCATAAAATCTAAAAGCGAAATGAAAGTGAATAACAATATCCTTTCGTTGATAGGAAATACCCCTTTAATCCGCCTTGATAAAATTGTCAAAGGTTTTACAGGTAATTACTTTACCAAGTTTGAAGCCTTTAATCCAGGACATTCCAATAAAGACAGAATTGCGTTACACATTATTGAAGAGGCAGAAAAAAGCGGACTTTTAAACCCTGGTGATACCATTATTGAAACCACCTCTGGAAATACTGGATTCAGTTTGGCAATGGTTTCACTGATTAAGGGATATGAATGTATATTGGCGGTAAGCTCAAAGTCTTCTAAAGACAAGATTGACATGCTGCATGCAATGGGAGCAATGGTATATGTATGCCCCGCAAATGTCTCGGCCGAAGACCCACGTTCGTATTACCAAGTTGCCAAAAAACTTCACAGTGAGATAAAAGACTCTGTTTACATCAACCAATATTTTAATCATCTCAACCTGGAGGCCCATTACAAATCTACTGGACCAGAGATCTGGCAACAGACCCAAGGGAAGATTACCCATCTGGTCGCAAGCTCAGGAACCGGTGGAACCATTTCTGGATGTGCTAAGTATTTAAAAGAACAGAACCCTGATATTGAAATCATTGGCGTAGACGCCTACGGCTCTGTACTCAAAAAATACCATGAAACGGGAGAACTTGATACCAATGAAATATACCCCTACCGAATAGAGGGATTGGGTAAAAACTTGATTCCTAGCGCTACAGATTTTGAGGCCATTGATACTTTCATCAAAGTAACTGACGAAGACAGTGCCCACACCGCACGTGAAGTAACCCGTAAAGAAGGTCTTTTTGTGGGATATACATCTGGAGCCGCAATGCAAGCGGTAAAACAACTCAACAAAAAAAATAAATTTAAAGACGATAGTTTGGTGGTGATTATTTTCCCAGATCACGGATCGCGTTACATGAGTAAGATCTACAGTGATGACTGGATGAATGAACAAGGTTTTTTCGATACCACGAACCAAGAAGCACCTAATAAAATAGAGTATATATAATCAACATAGAGCAGGAAAAGGATGAGGGATTTGTTTGATAGATTTTACGAGAATAAAGGACCCGTTGGAAAATGGGCCGCACACGCAGAAGGTTATTTTGTTTTTCCAAAACTGGAAGGACCCATCAGTAACCGGATGTATTTTATGGGAAAGGAAGTCATAACCTGGAGTGTCAATGACTACTTGGGCCTTGCTAACCACCCTGAAATTAGAAAAGTCGATGCTGAGGCCTCAGCAGAATATGGATCTGCATACCC
>PBCE01000008.1 GCA_002716845.1 Flavobacteriaceae bacterium
GGCGCATCATGGTTGAAAGGAACTTTCATAGTTACGCCATTTCCTCTGTGGTCACTCCAAAGTGGAACTGATCCAATGGACTCATAATTAATCACTGAAGACTTAAGCCACATATTAAGCCCATTAAGTGGTAGCTGATCTAATTGCAGGTCATGAACCTTGGGTTGAGAGTCGATTTCATATTCTTCAATGTTAGTTAAAGAATCATTGTCAGGGTCGGCTAGAGGGTCAGATGATTTAGGGTCAAGGCCATTACTAATTTCCCAATCATCTGGAATTCCATCACCATCTGTATCAGTCTTCGATGGATTTGTTGAAAATCTAAATTCATCAACATTAGAAACGCCATCACCGTCAAGATCCTGATCTTTATCATCTATACTAGTATCTAACCCGTAGGTTTTTTCCCAACTATCAGGTAATCCATCACCATCCTCATCATTATCATCTAAAAGAAAATTATCCACGAATGGTGCTTTTAGCTCTTCATAACTGATACCAGTCGTATCAATAATTAATTGACGAATCTCATCATTATTAGGGTTAAAAAAGGAAGAGTGTTTTCCAATCAAATGACTATCATCATCCTGCCCTAATGACTTCCACGCTTCCCAATTATAAAATTTAGCTATGAAGTCCTCAGGCAGTTGACCTTGAGCATACCAATGAAAATTTCCACTGTTTGGCTTACCAGAATAATAAGAATTATTACGCCAAACGTTTGGTTTTTTAAGAAAGTCATCATATGTCTCCCATCCAAAGGAACCATACTGAAGCCCACTATAACCTCCTAGCGGCATAACAATAACGTTATCATAAATGCTATTTCCTTCGGCAACATGCTCACCACAAAATCCATCAGTATACTGTGGTCTGTACTGATTTATTATACCAACTCCACCTCCTCTGGCACTAGAATCTGGTGATGACTCGAAATAATTATTGTGAATATTTGCATCTTCAGCGTTTTGAATCACAAACGGAACTCCCCACAAAAGGCCACCCCGAGGATCAAGTCCGTTACAACGCAAAATATTCCTTCGAATCTCACAACCACAACTCAGCTCATAAATCAAACCCTCCCAAGAATTAAATTCACTAAGGTTTTCTTCAAACAAATTACTAGTTGCATTAATATCAAACCAAAACCCAGGCCCTGTATTATGGTGCGCATAATTTCTTCTAATTATTGTGTTGGTAACACCTGGAACCTTACATCCTCCACGCGCCCAATCTCCTGAAAACCCAGCCCAACCGTTGAATCCAAACTCACTAAACTCAATTAAAGTCCCGTCTCCACCATTATGCAAACCAGCCAAGCCATTATGATTGAAAACAGACCTCCTAATAATAGAGTTATTGGATATCCTAATTCCTATGCAATGACTACCTGACACTGTACAATTTTCGACTAACGCCCCAGGACCAAGATCAACGGCAGGCGTTAAGTTGTAGGTAGCATAGTTTTCAATTTTTAAATTTTTTAAAGTTGCTCTACCTTTCAAAGCTTTAATCCCATAATTTGATAAACCGCTAAGCTCCATCTCGAGATCCGTGGGATCGAATCCAATATAAACTTTATCGCTTTCATAATCATAAAACCAATATCTTCCAGTTAACAAATAACTCGATAAAGCCATTCTCTGAATGAGTGGGACATCATTGCAAAAAAGATCATGAGGATAATTTGCTCGTTGCTCCCAAACTCTAGACTCATCATCTAAGTAAGGAATTAATTTTGAGTGTGGACCATCGTGAACCCAATATGGAGCTTCAAATCTCCAGCCTTCTAACAATTCAGCACCGGATAATACAGCGCCATCCTCTCCAATCAAAGAATCTCCCGCTTTTAAATTTAATTCATGCCCCCGATGAACTCCTCTTCCAAGCCTATATTCTGTACCTTCAACATTCCCTTCAATAATAGCTTGCAAGTCGGCACCGAGGGGCAATAAAACAGTTTCTGCATGAACCTTTAAAAATGATAAAAAAAACAATTGAATCCAAAGGATTAGAAATAATGAACTGTTATTCAGATGGTACAACACTCTCATCTCTTTAGTCTATAATAATAGATTCCATGAAACGCAGCCTTTCTGCTTCCCATCGATTACTACCAACGTAAGGAGCAACTTCATTGAGTGGCACTCTTCGCCCATTCATCTTATTTACAAAATCCAGTATCATTTCTTTACCGAGAGTCAAAGACCTGGGCTCATTACTTAACTGAAGAAACCAATCAGGCAATTCTTTATCAAGAAAAGCCGTATCTTTATAAGGAACAATCACAGGCAGACCAGCCGATAAATATTCTCGGACTTTAAGAACTGAAGCCTCATTCATTCCATTTTCATATAAACCAGCGGAGCCAATACCAGCAACAGCTCCCTCAAAAACCTTCAAAAAATCAATCTTTTCCAAAAATGAATATACTTGGATATTTTCAGGCAATTCAAGGGACTCAGCATCAAACCCAGTAATTAAATCAAATTCCAACTCTCCCAATGAATTTTCTGCTAGCTCAATCAAATTATCTAAACCGTGCCACGGCTGGATACCAGAGCTAATGAAAACTAATCTTGGAACTGAAGAATCTGAAGCCGAATATCTAACAGTCTTTTGCTTCTCATCAATAGGAATTGAATTAGGTATATAGCATGTAGGTTTATTCATTTCTAAGTATCCCCCTAATTCAAGTATTTCCTTAGAGGCCGAAACAAAGCCTGCACTTGATCGACTAAACTTTTTATGAGTCAACAAATAGTACCAATACCTGATTCGCTCGATCCAGTTTTCTTGAGATCGACGCTTAAATTCTCCACCGAAATGAGTGTTGATTTCAATAACAGTGGGAATTCTCCTCATTAATTTCATTATTGATGCCTTATGAAATTCCCACCTTAAATATATAATATCAGGCTCATAACCCGTAACAGATTCACAAAGTTTAGAATAAACTTTCCGGTTTTTAATTACAGCGAGTGGGGAACTCCAAACTCGATCTTTAACAAAAAATTTTGCTCCTTTGATGTGATCCTCTTTTTCCTCAGTTGCACAAAATATTTCAACCTCATGACCTGAATCTCTCCAGTCTTGAGCCTGCCTAAAAACTTTCCTAGTAACTCCATCATTATGACAAAGGTTCCAGGTGATAATGTAAGCAATTCGCATCAGAAATTAAACGGTACGCTAGATATCTTCACTTGAAATAATTTATCATCGCTGTCACGCAAGCAGGAGCCGAATTTCCATCACCGTATAAAGAGTCAGAAAACTGGATGTCCTCATTCAATTCAAATGAACTTATTATTTTTTTCTGATCAGTTCCAACTAAACGATTAGCTCCACCAGTAAGAGTTTCTACCCATTCTGTTTCTTCTCTGAGCGTAATGCATGGTTTCTTAGACCAATAGGCTTCTTTTTGGAGCCCTCCTGAATCAGTAAGGACGTTTGTCGAAAGCGCCAAAACTGAAGCCATTGATAAATAACTAAAAGGTTCACATGTAGTAATTTGATTAGGTAAGGAGATAGCTAAATCAGCTATCTTTTTTCTTGTCCTAGGATGAATAGGAAAAAGAATTGGTCTTTTCGCATGTTCAAACGCCTTAAAAATATCTCTAATCTTAGATTCATCTTCAGTGTTTTCAGCACGATGCAATGTTAAAAGATCAAATTCATTCTCAAAATTAAAATCTGCTACCTTAGGAAGGTAGTTCTCAGTATTACTTACAATTTTGAGAGCTTGTTTTGCCGCATCAGCCATAATGTCCCCAACTGCCAAAACTCCTTCTAATATTCCTTCATTTTTTAAATTAGAAATTGCCGTGTCGCTTGGACAAAGAAGTAGCGCTGAAATATGATCTGTAAGTATTCGATTAACCTCTTCTGGCATCTTCTTATTAAAACTTCTTAGGCCCGCCTCCATATGCACAACAGGGACATGTATTTTGGAAGCAGCTAAAGAACCAGCAAGCGTCGAATTGGTATCACCATAAACCAGAACAAAGTCAGGACTCTCTTTTATGATAACAGCCTCAATAGATTCTAACATTTGACCAGTCATCTGAGCATGAGAACCACCTGAAATATCTAAATTATATTTTGGGGGAGGAATTTTGAGCTCATCAAAAAACACTTGTGACATCTCATAATCATAATGCTGTCCTGTATGAATTAATATTTCATCTAAACCCGACTCTATCATAGCAGCGCTGACAGGGGCCGCTTTAATGAATTGTGGCCGGGCTCCAATGATAGTAACGCACTTCATAATTGATAAATTCCCTCTACTTACTGTTACCTATCCGTAATTTCAATTGATTATAAATATGCAAACAATCTTTACGAAACAGAGCCATCATGAATGTAAGTATTAAAAGTAGGTAAATTGAAGATTTAACCAACGCATTTAAAATAGGCTCTTCGGAATTGAAATGAAAACTCAAATACCAACTTAGTAGAGCAACAAGAGCAGATAATATCCCAATGGAAAAAATATATCGATATGGCAATAAGTGATTCCACTTTGTATCGGATATCTTAGCACAACAGAGAATGCAGTATGGGACGACAAATAACCATACGACAGCAACAGTTCCCCAAGCTGCACCGTCCATACCAAATCTTAAGACTAAAAAATACGTTATAACAGTATTTAGAAATAATGTTATTATAGCTCTAAAAAGTACAAGCTTGGTCTTACCCGCACCTTGGAATAACATCCCAAAATAAGCTACCCTCGCCGGAAGCATGAGCATGTAAATCCTGAACGGGCCGACACTATCCTTAAACTTTTCAGAATATAATATTACCATCAACTCTTGAGAAACTAGAAAGAATAGAAATCCTGCAGGCAAAAGAATGAACGTCACGCGGCGGACCATGAGCTGCCATAAATTCAAAGCTTCACGAGAATTACCTTTACCGAATGCTTTTACAATCTCAGGCAACATTACCGCACCAGCTGCAACAGTTATTGCGGTTATTAGTGGAACCTCCATCGCCCCATTCGAAAATACTGCATAGTCTTCCGGATCAAGCAGTAACGAGACCATCAGTCGGTCAATTGCCAAAGCCATTCCTTCCAGCATTGCTCCAAGTCCCAAAGGCACAGCATACTTCAGTTGAATATTTATATTACTAAAAGAAATTAAATTTCTAGTTTTCTGGGAGTTTCGAGTCAATCGCCAAATCAGACCAATTCCTATCAATGCTCCACACAAAACCACACATGACTGAAGCCCAATTATAAAATCTAATTTAGTTAATGAAATAGCAGTGAGAGCAACAGAAGCAGCGAGCAGTATTCTAAAGATAACTGAAAATATAGCGCTCAGCTTTGCACGATCTAAAGCAACCAAAGAAGAGGTCACATATACAAGAATCAGAGAAGCGGGCCCATAAATGGCAAGCCAAGGAATCGTACTGGCAAGGTCTGGATTACCAAATATCTTTGGAATGTATGCGCGACCCAAAGTAAGACATAGAACACTGAAAATTAGGGATATGAAAATAATTGCGATTAGGGCATTAAAACAAATTACTCTCTGATTACCTACATTTTTAGGAATAAAATAAAAAGAGGCAGCAGGTAACCCTAATGCCAGTAAAGGTGCTAAAAAGGTATAAACCAGTAATGTCTGCTGATATGTTCCGTAGTCGGCCTTGGACTCTAGAACCCTAGAGAGCACAGCGGCAATAACCAAAGTTGATAGAGTCGTTACAACTTGGGACCCCGAGAGGAAGGCCGTTTTCTGGATTCTTGACATTAATTAATGGGCCTCTATCTCCACTATATGAAAGTTTTTATTAGCGGAATTAAAGATACCTACAACCTTAATATATTTTAAATCAACTGGAGAGAATTTATGTCTCTGCCAACCTTTTGATGGTCTTTTTGCATGATCAGCTATCATCTCCCATTCTCCGTCATCTTCTCTGAGGACAAATAACTGATATAAGTATTCTCTAGATTTATCTTCATTATGAAGAAGAAAATTAATTTCTTTCACACTAGTAGTCTCTGGAAATGAAACGATAAAATCTGCAGGGCAAAAACCCCAAGCAAAACCTTCACTGCCACTGTACTCTAAGTCACCATCAATTAAACTTTGAGGAGAATTCTGAGCTATAGCTTTCGCCCCATTCGATGCTAATGCATAGTCTTTACTACCCTCCTCTAAAGACCCATCACCAGATCTATGATCCTTATCTCTAAGTGCTACTTCTCTTTTAAATCTTATACTTTCATTCTTTACCAGAAGGGCATCATTCAGCCTACCCAATTTATTGAGACGCGACTCAAGAGAGCCCAATGTTTGTTCATATTTTTTTTCCCAAACTCTAATGGCTGATAATGCTTCACGATTAAATCTTTGGCATTGATCTCTGAGCTTCAGAGGAGAGCTTGGAACTTTACCTATTAGCTTAGATCCTCGTGTTTTTGAAATACGTAATCTCTCCTCCCTAACTAATAAGGCATTTTCAACCTCTGAAACGTTAGCAAGATTTTTCTCCAAATTCTCTAATGAATTTTTATGCCTATTTAATAGGGGGGCTAGAACTGAATCTATTTTATTGGAAAAACTATTCTTTAGTCTCTCTAATTCTGATTCGGCAGTAATGCCGTTGGCGGCAAACATTAAAAGTATTAGGCTTATCCACCAAAACTTTGTTAGTGCGTACATAATTTCTTAATCTATTATAATTCACGTTATCAGCAAAGGATTTGCTCCAAAGCACTCAATTATAACTTTCCAAGTATACTGGAACTACTGGAGTAATGCTAGATCGAGTATTTCCTTAAGCCAAGAATCTGCATGAAGGCCCTGAATAAAAAGAGTGGGTTATTCTTAAGATACCTCTTCCACAACCTTCTTGGCTCTTTACAAAGTCTATAAAACCACTCTAATCCACAAGACTGCATCCATGACGGTGCTTGCGGAATTAAACCAGCATGAAAATCAAAAGCTGCGCCAACACCGAAGAATATTTTTGAACCCTCAAGACTGGAATCACCTGAATCATTTTTTCCATACTTATTTAAAAACCCGCTCATAAACTTTTCTTGTTTAGGAGTACTCAATCCCACCCAAATACAATGAGCTCCTGAATCATTTATTTTATTCCTTACCTCGATTTCTTCATCATTAGTTAAAGGTCTAAACGGAGGCGTGTAAGTTCCTACAACCTGAATTCCAGGAAACTTTTCCTTTAAATTACTCTTCAATTTTTCAGCAATCCCCTCTCGTCCACCATAGAAAAAATGTTTAACATCACATTCCGTTGACCGAGAGCAAATGTTCAGCATTAAATCAGGCCCATAAACTCTAGAAACTTTCTTATATCCATTTAATCGCGCATACCACACCATAGGCATACCATCAGGTGTATTTAAAAAAGTGTTATTTAATATATCCTTAAATTTGGGATCACTCTGGGCCTCACTTACACCATGAACTCCAGTAACACCAACATACCCTTGTTCACCTGATTCAATCGCTTCAAAAATAAGCTCTTCAGCAATATCAAGATTAATTGGGCTTATTCCAACGCCTAGTACATTGACACGATTATCTGAATACTCCTCATCTTTAGTCTTATTCATTGAGTTATCGAATTTTCATTAAATTCTTCAGAGCAATTAGACAACTTTGGCACCATAAGGCATTTCTTTCCATTAGTATGAATGATAAAATAAAACTATTCGGTCAGCCAACCTTTAAGCTGTGATCTTAAATTTTCGCTGTTCTCAACTAAATAACGAGAACCTGCATCAATCCAAACACCAGATCCCTCACCTGAAGAAAAATGCAAAGCCACCGAATCAGAACCTGGATGAGCAACCAGAATGTCCCTAATCATATGCAAGTCGCTAACTTTGTGAACGTCTCTCTTAAAATAAACATTAAGCACCGAGGGCTTGGAGAGAGTCTCATAATTAGAATCACTACCTACTTGAGAGTTTTGTGACTTATCGATATTTTTAGGCGCAGAATTTTCAGAAGGTTTACTTATAGGCCTAATTTTTTCAGCTGTGAGCCTTTTAGTTTCTGAACGTGAATCAATTTCTACCTTTGCTAATAATTCGATTACTGCACCAACTTGAAGGACTTCAGTTGACTTAATGAAAACCTCACTCCATACCATTACTTCAGCTTGTCCGGTAAATTCTTCAAAGTTTAATTTTGCAAATGGCTTTCCAGCCTTCTTGGTAAACATTTTCTCAACTCCAGCAATTCTACCCATAAAATTATATTTTTTGTGTTCTTTAAGGTCTTGGAGTTCGGACAGCCTTTTATATTTATCACTTGAGAAAAGTGATCGATAAGAATCTAAAGGGTGACCTGTAACATAAAATCCAAGTAATTCACGCTCGGCAGCAAGAATCACATCTTCGCTCCATGGCTCGTAATCTACTTGAGAATTATCTAGTGATCCATTAGCCGTAGAACCATAATCAGTATCCTCATCAAATAAGGAACCTTGTCCTGAGACTCGGTCTTTATGTGCAAGTGAAGCAGCAGAAATAATTGAATCTACTCTAGCGAAAATACGAGCACGCTCTTCACCGGAAAAATCGAAAGCACCAGCCCTAGTTAAAGATTCTAAAATCTTTTTATTAACAGATCTCGATTGCTGTCGTCTTGCAAAATCATCAACACAATCATAAGCCCCCTCTTCTACCCTCTCATTGATAGCTAGATCCATTGCCGTAGCCCCCACATTCTTAATTGCTGCAAGGCCATATCTTATTGAGGTTGCATCTTCTCCGGGAGAATCTTCAGGAGAAAATTTCAGGAAACTCTTATTCACATCAGGTGGCAAAACCCTTATACCCATGGATTTGCATTCCTCGACAAAAACTGAAATTTTATCGGTATTATTGATCTCATTGGACAGCAGAGCTGCCATGAACTCAACGGGATAATTAGCCTTTAAATAAGCAGTCTGATAACTTATCAGGCCGTAAGCTGCAGAGTGTGATTTATTAAATCCATATCCAGCAAATTTTTCGAGTAAATCAAAAATTCCATTCGCCTGTTTGTCTGGTATCTCATTGAATTTTTTACATCCCTCTACAAAAATCGTTCTTTGCTTAGCCATTTCCTCTGGGTCTTTTTTTCCCATGGCTCGCCGTAACAAATCAGCATCACCTAAACTATAACCTGCAAGCACGTTCGCAGCCTTTTGAACCTGTTCTTGGTAAATTAAAATTCCATGCGTTTCTCTTGAAACTTCCTCAAGTAGAGGGTGCAAATACTGGACCTTTTTCTTACCTTTTTTACGGTCGATAAAATCTGGTATAAGTTCCATCGGACCGGGGCGATATAAAGCAATTAAGGCAATAATATCCTCAATCTTATTAACTCCAAACTGCTTACAAAGTGCCACCATTCCTCCTGATTCAAGCTGGAACACACCACAAGTTTCACCTGCATTTAATAGTTCAAATGTTTTAGCATCATCAATAGGAATTTTAGAGATATTAAATCCAGACTCGTTACCATTTATCAAGTCGACTGCATCTTGGATAACCGTAAGAGTCTTCAAGCCAAGGAAGTCCATCTTCAGCATTCCTAAGTCCGTAAGAGGCTTCATTGCGTACTGAGTAACTACCTCATTTTCGTTTCCCCTAGTCAATGGAACATGAACATCAAGCTCACAATCTCCTATAACTATACCTGCAGCATGTATTCCAACTCCACGAGTTAGTCCCTCAAGAAAAGTAGAATATTCCCATAGCTGTTCAGTAGCAGGCTCATTTGCAATAGCCTCTTTGAGCTCAGGGTTTTTCTTTCTAGCAGATGCCAAATTAATTCCTAACTCGTTAGGAATCATTTTGGCTATTCTATCTGCTTCTCCATAACTTAAACCCATGACTCTACCAACATCCCGAACGACACTCTTAGCGCCTAAGGTTCCAAAAGTTATAATATGAGAAACGCACTTCTCTCCATATTTTTGACGAACATATTCAATGACCTCAGGTCTCCTAGTTTGACAAAAATCAACGTCCACATCAGGAGGACTAACACGTTCAGGATTAAGAAACCTCTCGAAAATTAAACCATAGCGCAAGGGGTCAAGGTCCGTAATACCAAGTACGTAAGCCACTAGAGATCCTGCGGCAGAACCCCTGCCAGGCCCCACTGGAATTTTATTATCTTTGGCCCATTTAATAAAATCCCATGTAATTAAAAAGTAGGAAACAAATCCCATTCTCTCCATAATACCAATCTCATAGTCCAGTCTTTCTCTAAGCTCCTCATCATTTTCTGCCTTCTCTGTTCCATACCTTTCAGCAAGCCCCTGCTCACATAAATAACGAAAATAATCCTTTCTTGAAGAACCTGTATTGATTTCATATTCGGGATATCTCTCCGAGCTAGTGGAATCTAAGACCATATTAAAGTCGATCTTCTCCGCTATCTCCAAAGTATTATCACAAGCGACTGGCACCTCCTTAAAGAGCTGCCTCATCTCCCTTGCTGTCTTGAAATGAACTTCCGGAGAATAACGCATTCTATTCTCATCAAGGACCATCTTTCCTGTTCCAATGCATATTAAAACGTCATGAGCTTCATGGTCTTTACGGTTTAAAAAATGGACATCATTGGCGGCTACAGGCTTTAAGGAAAATTCTCCACAGAATTCCAATAGCTGCCGATTACATTGGCGCTGTTGATCCATTCCATGATCATGCATCTCAAGATAAAAATCATCCTTCCCATATATATCTACAAATTCACGCAACTTTTCCCTGGCTATATCAAGCTGGTCCTGTTGAATCCAATAGTTTATCTCTCCATTAATACAACCACTCAAACATATAATTCCCTCTGAAAATTTATCTAAAGCTTCCTTATCTATTCTTGGCTTATAGTACTGTCCATCAAGGTGAGCATGAGAAACCAAGCGAACAAGATTTTCATACCCTATAGCATTCTTAGCCAAGAGTGTTAGATGATGGGCATTCGGAAGACCTGGAACCTTTTTCTTTTCGAGCATCGAACCAGGAGCAAGATAAACTTCAGAACCAATAATCGGTTTGACTCCTGACTTGGAAGCTTGCTTATAAAAGTCTATCGCACCGTAAAGGTTACCATGATCAGTCATTGCCACCGCCGGCATTTTACAGCGGTTCACTTTCGCCATGAGATCTGCAATTTTTACAGCCCCATCGAGTAATGAATACTCGGTATGAAGATGTAAGTGTACAAAGGAATCAGACATTTAATAAAAAAGACGAACTAATGAATGATTAGTTATAAAGAAACAGGACGCACTCATTCAAGTCCGATTACAGGTAACTTAAAAAAATGTGCATCGAAGGGAAAAATCACGAAAGCTATCAAAAGCGTTTTTGAGGACTATTCTACCGAAATAAGGTTATATTTGGAGGTCGTTGTGGTATCCATTTCTGCACCTGAAGCCCCACCAATTGACATGGTCATCTTCATTTTCGTCTCGCTTTCGATAAGCATACCGAGTTGAGGATCAAATAATAGAGTGCCATTCATCTTGGAATCTTTAAAAGAAACTAAACCTTCCCCATTTGTCTCTGCCTTTCCTTCAAAATCGATCGCTGCCAGTTTCTTGCCTGAGGATTCAACTGGCCCTTTATAAATATAGTCTATTGTCATTTTCATTTCACCAATCTGCTGCATTTTAAAATCCTGTTTACTTTGCCAACTCGCGTTAGGTTGAACAACGGTCTCTGGAAAACCAAAATCCTTAAGCTGTTGAATCATATTTTCAATTTCTGCTTTTCCCATAGCTCCCATTCCAATACCATTTCCTGCTCCATCATCTTCTCCTTCAAGAGATAAAATTTTATTATTTTCATCAAATGTGGCATCATAGGTTTGATCGTTAAGACTTGATAAAGCAGTCTTCAATAATGGGTTTTGGTTGTCAGGATTTTCTGAATCATAAACCATATTTTGACCCGCCATTTGCATTGACATTTTGACCTTATCAAATCCAATCTTTATATTTTTATTAGAGCTTCCATCAACTTTTTTTACATCCACTCTTACATCCATAGACATTTCAGTTGAAGAACCTCCAGCTCCTGCTAATGGCAAGTCCATCTCTGTATCAGTGATCTGTCTAAATAAGTAAGACTTACTAGGAATCCATCTAGAAACTAACAACACCCCTTGGCCATTTTTCTCCCATGGACCATCATTATCGTCAGCCTTAATCCCTCTTTGGTCCGCCTTTTTCTCTAATTCCAAAGCATTATTAACCTCACCCTTGTCGCAACTCATTATCATTAGACAAGCAAATGATAGGAAGATTAAATAAATATGATTTGTTAGCATGGGGACAATTGTATCTTCTTTAAGCCATAAAACTAAAGTTAAATAACAACTAATTGAAAGGCTTTTAAGTCATAGAATAACAAAGGCTTAAATAAATTAAAAAAGCCCTAATTTTCATAAATTACCTCAATGCAATTAACTACCTTAATTAACCATATTAAGAAATAGGGTTGGCACGGGAATAGCTTAGTATTATTGTACCTACTAAACAAAATATGCTAAAATGATTCCTAATGAACTAAGGGTTGGAAATCATATTAGCACTCAAAGAAATTAAGAATTATGAAAAAAGTTGAAGCTATCGTAAAGCCATTCAAGCTAGAAGATATCAAAGAAGCCTTATCTGAGATAGGAATCCAAGGAATGACCGTCACCGAGGTAAAAGGATTCGGTCGTCAAAAGGGCCATACAGAGATTTACCGAGGAAGTGAATACACTGTGGATTTTTTACCAAAAGTGAAATTAGAAATTGTTGTCGATGATGAACAAGTCGACGACGTAATCGACAAGATCGTTTCGACAGCTAATACTAGCAAAATTGGAGACGGTAAAGTATTCGTTTCACCAATTGAGGAAGCCGTAAGAATTAGAACAGGTGAAAAAGGACCAGATGCGGTTGCTGTAAGTTAGTCTAAAGAATAAATAGTTTTATTAGGAAAACCCTCTTCAATTCGGAGAGGGTTTTTTTGTTGCCCACTTTAAATTTGGGTTGTTATATAATCTTTTTTAAATAGGCAGCCATTCAAGGATGAACGATGAACTAAACCTTCCAGACCTTCCCTCGAGGGATATTCTAACTAAATATCTAGGAAAGATGTTATTGGCTCGTGGAATTGGACTACCCAAGCATGGCGAACCTTGGCACCTTGTGCAAGTTACTGAACCCTCGGAAACCGGCACTCTGGATGAGGTTCCCATAATGGCTTTTGAGGTACTATTTTTAACACCGAAAGAAAGAGAGTCTGGTACATACATTTTTACGAATGAATCAAATGATCTCGTAGGAGCCATGTATTGCTCTACCTTCATTAGCCCAACTAAAGCAACCTGTATGAAGTCTCTATTCTCAAACATTGAAGAGGGGGAAACAGAAATAATTGAAGCATCAGAAAATTAATTACGATATTTAATTTGCCATGTGACATATAAACATCGACTCACACTTAATTTTCTTATTTTTATTTGCAAAATATCAATTGCAAAAAAGGAGCCAGAAAGACGTAAAACCTATTCTACCTGTTTCTATAAACTCTCTAACTTTGTTCAATCATGTAAAATTGGCATTGAAGATTTAAAAGTTACAAGTTGAAGTCTCGATGAAATAATTTGTATTATTATTACAAGATGAAACTCAAAGCTCAATTTCTCAAAATTTTCTTAGTACATAGTTTACTTAGTAACTTAGCTATTAGTCAGGATAACGACTGGCCTCAGTGGAGAGGCCTTAATCATGATGGAATTGCAAATAGCGAGCAGAACCCACCAATTAAATTCAATACTAAAGATAATATTATATGGGCTTCAAAAATTCAAGGAAGAGGACATGGATCGCCAACTATTTATGGAAATAAAATCTTTTTAGTGACCGCAGACGAAACCGCTAAAACACAAACACTTTTATGCCTGAGTAGAGATACCGGTAAAACCCTATGGACTAGAGAGGTGCACAAAGGAGGCTTTCCAGATAAATCTAATAAAAAAGCTAGCCAAGCATCATGCACCCCAGCAACTGATGGTAATTTTGTTTATATAAATTTTTTACATAATGGCACAGTATTTACTACAGCCTTCGACTTTATGGGTAATAAAGTTTGGCAAAAAAAAATCAGTGACTACATATTACATCAAGGATTTTCAACATCCCCAGCCATTTATAAATCTCTCTTGATTGTGTCCGCTGATAATAAGGGGGGTGGAGCAATTTGCGGGCTCAATAAATCTGATGGTAAAATAATTTGGAAAGTAAATCGCCCAAAAAAACCAAATTACGCATCACCAATAATATTTAATATTAACGGTAAAGATGAACTTGTTTTTCAAGGATGTGATCTCGTCACGAGTCTGAACCCATTAACCGGGGAAAAATTATGGGAAACCTCTGGGTCAACTACAGAATGTGTTAGCTCTATTGTCACTGATGGCGAACATGTGTTCACTAGTGGAGGGTATCCAAAAAACCATGTTGCGGCCATTAAGGCTGACGGCTCAGGAGAAGTCGTATGGGAAAACATAAGCCGGGTTTATGTTACCTCTATGATTGTTAAAGATGGGTTTCTTTTTGCTATTATGGATAATGGAAACGCAATGTGCTGGGATTCTAAAACCGGTAAAAATATGTGGAGAGAGCGATTAAATCGCGCAACCAGCGCTTCACCTGTTTTGGTCAAAGATAGAATTTACGCCGTTGATGAATTTGGAAACTTTTCTGTCTTCTCTGCAAATCCCAAAGAATTTAAAATCTTAGCAAAAAATAAAATTGGCGATCAAGTTTACGCAACGCCTGTTATTTGTGATAGCAAGATATTCATCAGAGCAGCGGAATTAATTGATGATAAAAGGCAGGAGATTCTTTATTGCATAGGGGGTAAAGAAACCTCCAAATAACTAAGAAATTATTTGCTCGACTACCCTTCCATGTACATCCGTCAAGCGGTAGTCTCGGCCTTGAAAATCAAAAGTAAATTCTTCATGATCCACACCCATGAGGTGCATAATAGTTGCATTCAAATCATGCACATGAACTGGGTCTTTTGTAACATTATAACAAAAGTCATCAGTAGCTCCATGAACATGCCCCCCTTTAACTCCACCTCCAGCCATCATCATACTAAAACATTTAGGGTGATGATCTCTTCCTCCATTTTTTTCTGGTGATTGCGCGTAAACAGTACGACCAAATTCACCACCCCAAACTATTAACGTATCTTCCAAAAGACCACGCTGTTTTAAATCTGCTATCAAACCTGCCGTTGGCTTATCAGTATCTTTACATTGCCTTGGAAGATCTTGTGAAAGTTTGAAATGATGATCCCACCCCATATGAAACAACTGAACAAAGTTAACCCCTCGTTCAGCAAGACGCCTGGCTAAAAGGCAATTTGCAGCATAAGAACCAGGTCTCTGCACATCAGGACCATACAGTTTAAGAATACTTTCAGGCTCTTCTGAAACTTTTACTAGCTCAGGAACACTAGTTTGCATCCTAAACGCCATTTCATATTGAGAAATTCTGGAGTCTATTTCTGGATCACCAATAACAATGGACCTTTGGTCATTGAGTTTATTTAAATCATCTAAAATATCACGCCTCATCTGGTTATTGATTCCGGGCGGATTAGATAAAAAATATACCGGATCTCCAGTGCTTCTAAGCTTGACGCCAGAATGTTCTGTTGGAAGAAATCCTGATGCCCATAAACGACTGTAAAGAGGCTGTGCATCTGATGAACTACCCCTAGAAGTTAAAACAATATAACTAGGTAAGTTTTTATTTACAGAGCCTAGACCATAAGAAAACCATGAACCTATACTTGGCCGACCCGCTAACTGTGAACCTGTCTGAAAAAAAGTTATCGCTGGGTCATGATTAATAGCCTCTGTGTTTAGTGAACGAATCAAGCATATATCGTCAGACATACCCCCTATATTGGGAATTAATTCACTAAAGGAGGTTCCACTCTGTCCGCATCTATTAAAGGCATAGTTACTAGGGTGAACAGGTAATGATTTTTGGGTCGATGTCATCGTTGTGATCCTTTGACCCATTCTTACAGAATCCGGCAAGTCTTTACCCCTATGCTTCTCAAGTGCATTTTTGGGATCAAACAAATCAATCTGCGAGGGACCTCCAGACTGAAAAAGGTAAATAACACGTTTCGCTTTGGCCACATGGTTTAAAAAAGAACCCCCTTTAGCATCTTGCGAAAACATACTACCCAAAGCCGTTAAACCTATGCCATGGGCAGAACCGGATAAAAATGTTCTACGGTTAAGACGGTCCAAAGATTTAAGTTCTCTACTCATTTGTTTATCACCTCATCTAAGTTCAATAGCACGTTAGCTACAGTCGTCATCGATGCTAATTCAACGGGGTCTATTGAAGGGATAACCTTTGATTCTCCCACTTCCAATAAGGCTAAAGCCTCGTCTCGATTATCCTTATAATATTTTAATCTTCTCTCATAACCTTTAAGCAATAGGTTAATTTCAAAATCCTTCGGCTTCCTTGACGTCAAACTCCTAAAACCCCATTGAATTTGTTCTTTAGGTTTCTCTTTAACTGTTATCATCTTTTCTCCGAGCTTTTTGGCAGTCTCCACATACGTAACACTGTTCAATAAAGATAACGCTTGGAGTGGGGTATTCGAACTTGATCTTCGAACACTGCAAACTTCTCGGCTGGGCATATCGAAAATAGCCATGCCTGGATTAGGAACAGTTCTTCGAATCCTTGAGTATAAACTCCTACGGTAAAGTTTATCTCCATGATCTTGCACAAATGTTCCTCTTTTCTCGATCTCTCTCCATAGGCCCTTAGGCTGATAAACCCAATAACTCGGCCCGCCAAGTTTGTCTATAAGAAGCCCCGAAACAGATAAGGCCTGATCTCGAACCATCTCTGATTCGAGTCGTTGTCTTGGGCCCCTACTAATCAATAGATTATTTGGATCAACTCTTAATTTTTTTGAATTCACTAAGTGCTTCTGTCGGTATGTAGCACTTGTCAGAATTTGCTCCACTAACCTTTTAATATTCCACCCATTATTAACAAAATCATTTGATAGCCAATCAAGCAACTCAGGGTGTGAAGGTGGTTCAGACCGCACTCCTAAATTTTCTGTACTTAAAACAATTCCATTGCCAAAAAAGATCGCCCAAATGCGATTAACTATGACACGTGATGTAAGTGGATGTTCTCCATTTACAAGCCACTTTGCTAAACTCAAACGGTCTGGATATGACTTTTTATTATCAACTATCAATGAAGATGGTAAGCCTGGAAAAACTTCCTCACCCTTAGAATCATATTGCCCACGCTCTAGGATATACGCCTTTCTCCTTTCCGACATATTCCTCATTATCATGACATAAGGATAGAAGGTTTCTATCTTAGTTATTTCTCGATTCTGGGCAGATTTATCTTTGTATTCTGATTTTATCTTAGAAATTTTATTATCATATTCTTCTGGCTTATATCTTATTCGAGGCTCGGCACTTCCTCTCAAATTATTAATGAAACCTTTTTCGTCTATATTATTAAAATAAGCAAAGAGCTGATAAAATTCTTTCTGCGTTATAGGATCATATTTATGATCATGACAACGAGCACAACTCAAAGTTAGCCCCATCCAAACTGTTCCCATTGTCTCAACCCTATCAATAACATATTCAGTCCTCCACTCCTCTTCAATTGCCCCTCCTTCGGTTTGAATTCTGTGATTTCTATTGAAACCAGTTGCTATGATTTGAGCATTGGAAGGGTTTGTAAGTAAATCGCCTGCTAACTGTTCGATAGTAAATTCATGAAAGGGTTTATTATCATTAAAAGATTCAATGACCCAGTTTCTCCATGGCCATTGACTGTTTTCTAAATCATTATCGTATCCATGACTGTCACCATACCTTGCGCCGTCTAACCACCAGACAGCCATACGCTCTCCATATGATTTAGAGGAGAGTAGCTTTTTTATCACTCTTCGATATGCAAACTTTGATTCGTCATTTAAAAAGTTATCGATATCTTCGATGCTGGGCGGTAAACCCGTAACATCAAAACTCACCCTTCGAAGCCATTCCTCTTTAGAGGCTTCTTCCTCTGGAGAAAGTCCAGCATCCTTGATTTTTTCAAATATAAAGGAATCAATCTCGTTATAGCCCCAATTAAATTTTCCGGGTACTTTTATCTTTGCAGGCTTGGAGTAAGACCAAAATTCAACCTCCTTATCTTGCTTTATTGGTTGTTCACCATAAACGGCACAAGCTATAAAAATTAGCATATTAGCTAATAAAATAGGATTATTTGTAGCGGCCAACCTCATTTTTTATTAGGATATAATGAATTAATAAAAGAGTTAAGAGTTTTCCGTTTCATATTCTTAAAAAAAGCCTAAAATATTTGTAAGACACTCACTCAAAGTTGATTACAAATAAACAAAGAACCGTTTCTTTTGCAATCTGGGCAGCACGAATTCTCGCACCCACATTTATATTTTTAGTGATTTCAAGCTGCCAAAAAAAAGGCAATATAGAAAAAAATTTAACGGTTGCCGACGAACCTGTAATCGAAAACACTTCATCTAGAAGTGAAACTCAATCCTTTGGTATTTCTAAAAATTCAATAAACAAATGGAATGACATTGATAATCCAGCCAAGGACGGTTGGCAGACAGAAGCATTAGCAAAATCTGCAAACGAACAACTTAAAAATCTTGGAAAGCTTTTTTTCACTGATGGGTCACTTGATGATATTATCACCAGAGATTTTACTACTCATCGTTTATCAAAAAAAAATCTAACTACAGTATCAGAAAGTGAAGACTTAATTATACAATCAGCAATTATTAGAAATGATGAGGAAACAGGAGGAAAGAGTTATCTGCAGGAAGAATTAATCACGGTAAGAAAACAAAAGGTAAAACCTTATGATGAGAATTATGTGAAATTCAAAGTAACAATCGTAGATATTGATACAATCAATCAAAACTTTAGGACAACTGCTCTTTTTACAATTAAATTTAAAACAAAAACAAATATCATTCAAAGAAATGCTGTTTGGTCTATTGATTGGAAAGGCTTAACTGGAACCCCAAAAATATCTGATATCGTTGTTCAATCCTATGACCAATCAACAAGGTTAAACCAAAACAATTTTTTCACGGAGGTAACCGGATCAACTATAAGTTCTAACAAATGCTATGAAGAACAACTTGCGTACGGTATGAATCATTGGTTAAGCCGCACGCCTGTTCGAGCCATGCTAAACCGGTTCGGAACACCGGGACTTTCAATCGGCGACGTTAACGGAGATGGACTTGAAGACCTTTTTTTATGTCAAGAACCAGGCTTACCTAATAGATTATTTATACAAAGGGAAAACGGACAAGCGGTGGAAGCTTCAGAAAAATGGGGAGTCGATTGGATAGAGGACTCGAGATCTTCAATTTTGGCGGATTTTGATAATGATGGTGATCAAGATCTAGCAGTAGCTTGTTACGGTATGGTAGTAATTGCTGAAAATGATCAGCAAAAAAGATTCGTACCTACGGCGGTTCTCAAAACAAGTTGGTCAACATCATCATTATCTGCAACAGATTATAATAATGATGGCCTCCTCGATCTTTATGTATGCGCGTACGTTAACGAAGACAATGGAAGTTCAATAGGAACAGGCAGCAATGAATTCATTTATCACGATGCAGAAAACGGTGCACCAAATTCATTGTTTAAGAACACTACCAAAGGGACTGGAAAATTTTCATTTGTAGATGTCACCCAAGAGTCTGGCCTAAACCAAAATAACTCTCGTTGGAGTTTCGCCGCATCATGGGAAGACTTTGATAATGACGGAGATCAAGATCTCTATGTTGCCAATGACTATGGAAGAAACAACTTATATAAAAATGATAATGGAATCTTTAAAGATATAGCAGCAAAATCATACACTGAGGATAGCGCTTCAGGAATGTCTGTTACCTGGGCAGACTATAATAAAGACGGCATGATGGATCTATATATTTCAAATATGTTTTCCGCCGCAGGTAATAGGATTACTAATCAAAAAGAATTTAAGAGCTCAGCACAAAAATCTATACGGAATCGTTTTAGAAGGTTCGCTAGGGGTAATACACTTTTGCAAAATGAAGGTCTTACTTTTAAAGATACGAGTTTAACTGCGAGAGTTAATATGGGAAGGTGGGCATGGGGATCTAACTTTATCGATTTCAATAACGATACATTCCCAGATCTAGTAGTAGCTAACGGTTACCTTACCTCTAAAAATGAAAGTGGTGACTTGTGAAGCTTCTTTTGGCGACAGGTTGTCGCCAAAACCTCAGACGGAGAAGAAAGTAAAAATGAATCTAACACCTCAAGTCAAAGGCAGCTTTCTCAAATGATGGATGCGGGTCGATCCTTCAGCGGTAATGAACGAAATTGTTTTTTTATTAATATGGGAAATGGGAAATTTTCAGATATTTCAGGCTTAAGCGGATTAGATTTTCCAGATGATGGAAGAGCAATAAGCACCACAGATTGGGATGGTGATGGAGACATTGATATGTGGATATCTAATCGAAATGGTCCGCGTTTACGTTTAATGAGAAATGACGCTCAAAAAGAAAACTCTTTTATTTCAATACTTTTAAAAGGGAACGGAACGACTGTTAACAAGGATGCTGTAGGGACTAGAGTTGAAATACTTGGTGAAGATAATTCAGATTCAGGTCACCAAATTCAAACATTGAGAGCAGGCCAGGGTTTCCTATCTCAATCAAGCAAATGGATTCATTTTGGTTTAAATAAAAATCTTAATAACATTTCAATCAAGATAAATTGGCCAGACAAATCAGTAGAAAATATTACGGGAATTGAACCCAACAATCGATATGTCATCAAACAAGGAATTCCCACAGCTAAATCAATAAGTAAAAGATCTGAGAATCTTGAATTGAATTTTACACCTGCCTTGAAAAAAGCACCGACACAAACGGCAAGAATCCCGGCGATCACATTATTTAAGGGCCCTAAAATTAATCTGAAAAAAAGTGGCGTAAAAGTGGGAAATGATGATGGAAGAAAACATCAACTTATCAATCTATGGGCGACATGGTGTGGGCCATGCCTAGAGGAGATGGCACAATTCCGAGATCACAAAAAAGCTCTAGAGGAAAATGCTATAGAATTAATAGCCTTAAACGTAGACGGATTAGGTCAATTAAATTCAAAATCCAAAAAACCATCTGCAGTCATTAAAAATCTAAAGTTTCCATTTCCCTCGGTACCCGCAAATGAAGCATTAATGAATATTCTTCAAAGAATTCACGATCAAAATATTGGTCTTAACGAACCTTTGCCTATCCCTTCAAGTTTTCTAATTAATCCGGATGGTAATGTCTCGGTAATATATAAAGGCCCGGTCAGCGTTGAACAGATCATTGAAGATACGAATCACTCTTCAAAGGTTCTCATAGACAGAATCAAAGCATCCTCTCTGGTCAAAGGGTCAACTATTAAACACCCAAAAGCTATTCAAAGGTTAGTGGATCATGAAGCAAGCCTCCACGCTAGACATGCTAGAAACTGGTACACCGCAGGGGATATGAGAGGAGCTATCCATCATTATGAAAAAGCTTCTAAACTACAGCCAAGTTCAAATGAGATATCATCTAAATTAGCTTCATGCTATTTCAATTTTGCTACTCAATTGGATAAGCAGAAAAATAAATTAACAGCAGTCGATTTCTACAGAAAGGGCTTAAAAATAATACCTCAAAATAATGCAGCTAGAAATAATCTTGCTTGGATTCTTGCCACATCAGCTAACCAAGACCTCAGAAATGCTGAAGAAGCGTTGATCGTCGCCACAAAATTGAATGCAGATACAGGCAATAAAGTTCCCCAAGCGCTTGATACACTCGCTGCAGCTCAAGCAGCTAACGGCCAATTCATTAAAGCAGCAAAATCAGCAGAAATGGCTATTTCTCATTTAAAGAATAACTCACAACTTAGGGAATCCATTCAAAATCGTTTGAATTTATACAAAAATGGAAAAGCCTTTTCTGTATATTAATGGTGTAAAATAACCGAAAAGAACTTAACTTTGTTTAATATCTAAGGTCAAGGATTACAAAATTGTTCTTTCTTTTGTAGCACCTTGACGCTTATCGGCTTTGAAGTTTAATTAATCTAACTTATCATTCTACTATTCATTAACTCCCACACATTATGTCAAAAAACAAATTATGGCAGATTTTGATTTCTGTCTTTGCTTTTACAACATTGTTAGTAACTGCAAACTCGCAAGAAACGTATTCACAAAATTTTGATGATTTTGAAAACGGTGAAATTGATCTTGGAGATGGCTCCGTGATATTCGGTGAAGCAGCATCCATTCAAGATGGTCGATTACAACTCACTATCGATGGTCAGGGACTAGGCTTCTCCAGTTTTTCTATTCCACCAATCGAAGGATCATCTCAAGGTTTTACGATTACTTTTGATTACGAATTGTATGACAGTCCAGGCAACAACAATCCTGCTGATGGGTTCTCATTCAACTACGGAAATGCTCCGTTGGGTGACCAAGGTGCTGCTGAGGAAGGAATGACAGGACGCCCAGGCGTTACTGAAAACATCTCTTTTGAGGTTGATACCTGGGAGATTGGTAACGCAGGATCAGACCCTGGTGTTAACATCTCAGGTATCGTGGATGGTCTAGACATTGGTGACTTTGCCTTCAATGGAGGCGACGTCTTAGAAGATGGATCTAGAAAAACTGGAAGCATGGAAATTAGCTGGAACCCCTCCCTTGGAGCCTCATTCACAACAACAGGACTAACGACAAACGCAGATTTTGAAAATGTTGAGATTCCAGACTTTATTCCTAGTGATGATCACACATTTATTATCTCTGCTAGAGTAGGCGGTGCGAATCAAGACTTAATCATTGATAACCTCAATATTGTCACGGGGGCGAATGAGGACGACGATGAGGACGGACTACCTAATTCATTCGAAATCGCCAATAACTTAGACCCAGATGATGCCACCGGTGACAACGGAGCAGATGGTGATCCTGACGGTGACGGATTGATCAACTTAGAGGAATTTGAAAATAAAACAAATCCACAAAATGCAGATACGGACGGTGATGGCCTAGCAGATGGTGTTGAGAACGGCACAGGAGATTATGACGGTCCAGAAGCAACCGGTACTGATCCTCTTAACCCTGACACTGATGGAGACACACTCAGCGACGGAGTTGAAAATCCAACCCAAGCCTATGATCCAAATAACCCTGAGAACCAACCGGGTACTGATCCAAATATGCCGGATACGGATGGTGACGGCCTAGGTGACGGAAGTGAAATTGCTAACGGTACTAACCCCACGGAAAAGGATGAAATTGATGATAACTCATATGTTCAAAATTTTGACGGCTTTGCAGACGGTACTATCGATTTGCAGGATGGCAGCGTTATAACAGGAGACGCCGCGGAAGTGGTTAATGGCAGACTCCAATTAACCAAAGATGCTCAGGCACTGGGCTTTTCAAGTTTCTCTGTCCCACCAATTCCCGGTTCATCAAATGGCTTTAAAATAACTTTCGATTATGAAATTTATGATGGGCCCGGTAATAATAACCCCGCTGACGGTTTTTCTATTAATTATGGAGATGCTCAGATGGGTGAATTGGGATCAGCTGAGGAGGGGATGAGCTCTGCTCAAGCAACTGAAAACATATCTTTTGAGGTAGACACTTGGGAAATTGGAAACGCGGGATCAGACCCTGGTGTCAATATCTCTGGTTTGGCAAATGGATTAGATCTTGAACAGCTTGCTTATAACAATGGCCCCGTTTTGAATGATGGACAGCGAGTTGAGGGAAAAATCGAGATAATGTGGCAACCTGACGTCGGAGCGACTTTTACTACAACCGGAATGGAAACAAATGCTGATTTCACAGAAGTTGAAATTCCAGACTTTATCCCTAGTGATGACCACACATTTATTTTTTCTGCAAGGGTAGGAGGAGCAAATCAAGATGTATTTATTGATAATTTAGTTATTCAGACTGGCCTTTTCGATGGTGATGAAGATGAGGATAGTCTTCCTGATTTTTATGAAACCGCACAAGTCGGTAACATTACAGATCTAAATGGAATAGGTGAAGGGCCTGGGCCTGGAGCAGGAACTGGAGACTTCGATGGCGATGGTTTAACGGATTTTGACGAGTACGAAAATAACACTAATCCTTCTGAAGCAGACACTGATGGTGATGGATTACTTGACGGTGTTGAGAACAATTCTGGAGATTATGATGGACCAGAAGCGACTGGCACAGATCCATTGAATGCTGACACAGATAACGATGGATTACTTGACGGTGTTGAAAACAATAGTGGAACTTATGTCAGTGCTGAAAACCCTGGAACTGATCCAAACAACCCTGACACAGACGGTGATGAAATTAAAGATGGTGTTGAAATTAATAATAGGACGAACCCACTGGATGATGATGATGCTCCAATTCTTTGGACCGTCAGAAATGCTCAGTCAGTTGCACAATTGAATACGATTGCTGATGTGAGAGCACTCTTTGAAGATGAAAATAACAGACTCGATGAAACGACAACGATCGAAACAATGATTAATTTTCGAGACAACGGGGCTGGCCCTTTCCCTAACCCGGCAGCATTTCCTTTATTTGGTGAACAAGACGTAGCTCAAGATGATTACGCTATCATGGCAACGGGTACAATCTTCATCACAGAACCAGGTACATACACATTCGGATTCAACTCTGATGATGGTGGCGGTATCTATATTGACGATGAGCCAGTGATTGTATTTGATGCGAACAGAGGTTCAGCAACTAGCCTCGGAGCCGTAGACCTTTCATGGGGCGAACACAATGTCGAATTCCTTTTCTGGGAAAGAGGAGGCGACGCACAATGCCAACTCTTTGCTCATAATGAAATCGGAGATTTTACAGGTGATGCATTTGATATATCTAACTACAGCTTGCTAGAAACTTCATCAGCTCCTGATGGAGACGCTGATAACGATGGCCTACCAGACGCTTGGGAAGAACAGTTCTTCGACAACCTTGATCAACTAGCAGAAGGTGATCCTGACTCTGATGGTCTAATCAATGCAGAAGAGTTTGAGACAGGAACTAAACCTAACGATAACGATAGTGACAATGATGGCTATTTAGATGGGTTTGAGACCAACACTGGAAAATGGATTAGCGCTGAAGATACTGGTACAAACCCTATAAAGAGCGATACTGACGGTGATGGGCTTAAGGACGGCGTCGAAAACCCTGATCTTGCATTTGATCCACAAAATCCTGAAGATCAAGCAGGATCAGATCCTAACATCGTTGACACTGATGGTGACACAGTTTCAGATGGTTCTGAAATTGTAAAAGGTAGGGATCCAACGGTTGCGCAAGAAACCCCTCGAGGTTATATACAAGATTTCGATGGATATCCTGATGGCACAAAAGACCTTGGTGATGGCAGTGTTATCACCGGGGCTGCAGCTGAGGTTGTTGATGGAAGACTTCAATTAACTAAAGACGGTCAAGGGCTTGGGTTTTCAAGTTGGACTATTCCTGCTGTCCAAAATTCATCTCAAGGATTCACTGTTACCTTTGATTTGGAAATAACAGATGGACCAGGCGCTAACAATCCGGCAGACGGCCTATCTTTCAATTACGGAGACTTTGAACTTGGTGAACAAGGTGCAGCAGAAGAAGGCATGGAAAATCGAGCAGGAGTAAATAATAATATTTCATTTGAAATTGACACATGGGAGAATGGAAATCCAGAACAAGGAGTTAACATTGCAGAACAAATTGATGGATCAAAATTAGACCTTTCTCACAATAGCGGCATTATACTAGATGATGGCACAAGTGTCTTTGGTCCAGTGACTATTATTTACGACCCATCAAACGGAGCTAGCTTTACTACTGAAGGTCTAAACACCAATGCAGACTTTGAAGATGTTGAACTAACTTTTATTGGTGATGACTCATTTAATTTTGGAATTTCAGCTCGAGTTGGAGGAGCTAATCAGGACCTCTTCATTGACAACTTTGTTCTATCACTAGGAACTTTGGGATCACCTTTCCAAATTACTGATATCGTTAAGGAGGGAACAGAAGTCACCCTGACGTGGTCATCCAGTCCAAATAGAATCTACTTAATAGAAAGAAGTGAAAGCCTAGAGAATGATGACGTTGACTCAAACCGTGATGGAGAAGTTGGCTTCTGGGAAGAAGTTGATGATGGAATTCTTAGTGAGGGAGATGAAACTACTTTCACGGATGAAGTCTTTGATGATTCCAAGAAAGTTTTTTGGAGAGTCACTGACATGGGCAAAGCCGAATAGTTCTAAATTAAAAAAAATAATCATCAATTGAAGGCTGTCCACAAGGACAGCCTTCTTGTTTTAACGCAAAGAGTTGTTCTTCAGCGTATTATGAGTTATATTTATAATGTAAATACAGCTCCTCATTGTAACTCCCACAAACCTCTATATGATCACAAATCCTAAAACTCTTTCTGCAGCACTTTTATTATTATTTTATTCTCTGCCTACATTGCTTGCTGAGACTTATACGCAGGATTTTAACGGGTTTGATAATGGAACGGTTGATCTTAATGATGGTTCCATAATCACTGGTGAAGCCGCAAGAATTCAAGATGGTCGTTTACAACTAACGAGAGACGGCGAAGGCCTCGGTTTTTCAAGCTTTTCTATCCCTGCAATTGAGGGTTCATCAAACGGGTTCAACGTTAAATTCAACTATGAGATGTATGATAGTTCAGGAAGTAATGATCCTGCAGATGGGTTTTCTTTTAACTATGGAAATGCCGAACTCGGAGATCAAGGTCAAGCAGAGGAAGGTATGGCCGATAGACCGGATGTTACAGAAAATTTGTCATTCGAAATTGATACTTGGAGGAATGGAGACCCTGAACAAGGTGTGAATATTTCAGGTATTAGTGGCGGTCAAGATCAAGGCCAATACGCCTTCACAAATGGGGTCATTCTAGGTGATGGGCAAAGAGTAACAGGTACTATGGAAATGAGCTGGAATCCTGAAACCGGAGCATCATTTAAAACGACAGGACTTGTCACAAACGCAGATTTCAACGCTGTAGAGATCACAAATTTCGAACCTAGCGATGACCATACTTTTATTATATCAGCTAGAGTTGGCGGGGCTAATCAGGACCTCTTTATAGACAATATCACAGTCACTACAGAATCATCAGACAACCCAGAAAACCCAGATCCAATTCGCAATGGTAAACTTTTTGTCAGCGAATTCTGCGCCAGAAATGACTCCATACTTGAAGATGAAGACAACGAAACCTCAGATTGGATTGAAATCTACAATGGTAAAGAAACGGCTGTTGATCTAGAAGGGTACTATTTATCAGATAATACCGAGGACTTAACAAAGTGGGAATTTCCATCGGTTACTATTGCGCCTTATCAATACCTTGTCGTTTTTGCTTCTGGAAAAAATCGCAGAACCCCACAAAGTGAGCTTCATGCTAATTTTTCATTGGATGGAGACAATGGTCAGCTTGTTTTCCTAGAGCCCAATGGATTAACAATACTAAGTGAATTCAATTACGGTGAACAAGTCGAAGACGTAAGCTTTGGAGAACTTGTTGAAGCAAATACATTTGGATACTTTGACCAACCTACTCCTGGAGCGGTAAACACCTCTCCACAATTTGCTACTGCCCCTGGAGAGGAAGTCCAATTTGACAAAACTGGTGGACTCTTTAACGGAAGCATCCAACTAACTATCCTACCTCCCGAATCTCCAAATGCTGTTATTAGGTATACAACAAATAATAACCCTCCTTCATCAAGGTCAGCAATTTATGATGGAAATCCAATTACTATAAGAGAAACAACAACGATTAGAGCGAGAATCTTCGAACCAGGCCGAGACCCAAGCTCTGTAAGAAGCAGGACATTTGTCGAACTTAATTCAAATGTTGTAAACTTTAATTCTGCCTTACCTATCATCGTTGTAGACTCTGATGGAGCAAATCTTGATGATGGAAACAGAAACTTCAGATTCACTTACAATGTGGTCATTGACAAGAATCCTGAAGACGGTTTAGCTCGCATGACAGGACCTACCGACTTTCAAGGTAGAAGCGGAATGCATATCAGAGGTCAGAGTTCATCAGGCTTCGCCAAAAAACAATATGCATGGGAAATTGTTAATAATGAAGGAGAGGACAAGGATGAGTCTGTTCTTGGAATGCCCAAAGAATCAGATTGGATTATTCATGCTCCTTACTCCGATAAAACTCTAATGCGTAATGTAATGGTCTATAATCTCGCAAGAGACTTGTGGGGAAATAAGGGAGGTGTTCGCACTCGTTTCGTAGAGCTATTCATGAATACCCGGAGAGGCAGTGACGTTTCAATGAGTGATTATAGGGGCGTTTATGTGCTCATGGAAAAAATTAAAATTTCTGATGGTCGCGTTGAAATTGAATCCCTAGAGAATGATGTGACCGACCCAGAACTGATACAGGGAGGGTATATTTTCAAAAAAGATAAGTCTCCATACAGTCAACCATGGTCTACTGCCGTTGAAAGAGTCCCGTTGGACATGCACGACCCCGAGAGAGTAAGTACAGTTCAATTAAATTACCTGAAAAATCATATTAACGATTATGAACGCGCCTTGCATGGCGAAGACTTTGAGGATCCCGAAAAGGGTTATGGCGGTTATATTAATGTTAAGAGCTTTATTGATAACCACTTATTCGTTGAATGCTTTAAAGAAATTGATGGTTACAGAATTAGCTCCTACTTCGTTAAACCGCGTTACGATAAAATGCGCTCTTTACCAGTCTGGGACTACAACCTTGGCCTCGGAAATGCTAACTACCTAGGGGGCGAAAATCCACGAGGATGGTATTACCCCCAAGTAGGCGGTTCCGACTACTACTGGTATCAAAGGCTATTTCAAAGTAGAGAATTCCGGTTAGCCTACTGGGACCGTTTTTGGGAACTTCGTAGGAGTACTTTTAGTACAGAGAATTTAATGAGCCAAATTGATAGATGGGACAGTATTTTAGATGGTAAGAATGACCAAGGCGAATCAGCAGTAACGAGAAACTTTAATAAGTGGAGAGACCTTGGTAGATACCTTTGGCCAAATGCAAGCGGTTACCAATCAAGAAGAACCCATCAGGCAGAAGTTGACTGGATGAAAAATTGGCTAAGACAGAGAATGGATTGGGTGGAAACGCAATCTAAGGGAACTTCGGCAGGAAATTCTGATTACGCAAAACCTCCAGAGTACAATCAATTTGGTGGAGA